>JBQCJS010000551.1:0-2051 GCA_051952485.1 Thermomicrobiales bacterium
GGAGCGGGGCGACCTCACCCTGGACTTGCCGGAGGTTGAGATCGTCGACCTGCGGACGGAGTTGCAGGAGGGACATGTCAGCCTGCTCTCGCGGCGGTTGCAGGAGGAAGTGCAGGGCGCGCTGGCACGCGGCGAGCAGGCGATCCTGCTCCTGAACCGGCGCGGGACATCGACCGTGGTGCTTTGCCGCGATTGTGGGCACCGCATCTCCTGCCCGGATTGCGACATCCCGCTGGTCTACCACCAGGACCGGCAGCAGATGGTCTGCCACCGGTGCGACTATCGGGAAGCGCCGCCGGGGTCGTGCCCGGTCTGCGGCGGGCGGCTGGACTACTTCGGGGCGGGCACGCAGCGGGTGGAGGACGAGACGCGGCGGCTCTTCCCGAAGGCGCGGGTGATGCGCTGGGACCAGGACTCCGTGCGCCGGCAAGGGGGCTACGAGGCGATGCTGGAGCGGGTCGAGCGGGGCGAGGTCGACCTGGTCGTGGGCACGCAGATGGTGGCGAAGGGGTTCGACCTGCCGCTGGTCACCGCGATCGGGGTGATCCAGGCCGACACGATGCTGCACCTGCCGGATTTCCGGAGCGCCGAGCGGACGTTCCAGCTCCTGACGCAGGTGGCGGGCCGGGCGGGGCGGCGCCAGTCCGGAAGCAGGGTGGTCGTGCAGACGTACACGCCGGAGCACTACGCGATCCAGACGGCGGCGAAGCACGACTATGGTGCATTCTTCGACGAGGAGATCGACTTCCGGGAAAAGCATTTCTACCCGCCGTTCGTGCGGCTGGTGCGTTTCGTCTACCGGCACGAGAAGGAGTACCAGGCGGCGATGGAGGCGGAGATGCTGGCGCGGGATCTCGCGAAGCTGATCCGCCGCTCCGGGACGGAGGCCGACCTGATCGGGCCGACCCCGGCCTTCGCGGCGAAGGTGCGCGGGCAGTTCCAGTGGCAGGTGATCCTGCGCGCAATCGACCTGGAGGTCCTGCTGCCCGGCTTGCCGACCCGGCCGGGGTGGGTGGTGGATGTCGATCCCCAGAGCATGCTTTGACGAGGAGTGAGGACCGAGGAGTGAGAAGTGAGATGGTCTGCTGCGTCCATCGGCTGTTTCCGGGGACCCGCCACCCTGAGGAACTTCCAACGTGTCATGGTGGCGTAGCGATGGCCCAGGCTGGCGTTCCCTGGGCTCTTACACTTCTCACTCCACGGTCCTCACTTCTCTTCCCTCTCGCCTCGGCTGGTATGCTGTCACGGCGAAACATGAGCGGCCCGGACCGGGCGCATGATGGCAGGACATGGGAACGCGATGGCGGTGTTGAAGATCCGGTATGAGGGCGATCCGATCCTTCGGCAGAAGGCGACGAAGCTGCCGAAGGTCGACGAGAGCGTGCGGAAGCTCGCGGACGACATGTGGGAGACGATGCTGGCGGCGGACGGGGTCGGCCTGGCCGCGCCGCAGATCGGTCTGGCGCGGCGCCTGATCGTGGTGCATGTCCCGGCGGGCTACGACCAGGAGGACGATCCGGAGTTCTCGTTCCGGCTCGCGAATCCGGAGATCGTGAAGGCGTTCGGGCAGCAAACCGGCATCGAGGGGTGCCTGAGCATCCCCGGCTGGATCGGCGAGGTGTCGCGCGCGGAGGCGGTGACCGTGAAGGCGCTGGACATGGACGGGCGGCAGATCCGGATCAAGGCATCCGGGCGGCTGGCGGTCGTGCTGCAGCACGAGATCGACCACCTGGACGGCATTCTCTACACGGACCGGATGACGGACCTCTCGACGTTGCGGAAGGTCTCCGAGGAGGAGTACGAGGAGGTCGCGGAGTAGGGCGTAGGTCCCTGCCCGACTCGTCTGGGATCGGGCGTCACACGTAGGGCCGAACTCCCTTCGCGACTGCTCCCTGGGTTCGCCCCGTTCGTGTCACCCCGAGCCCTTCGGCGGCGCTCGATGGACCGTCATGCTTTATGTGGCCTACCGGTCGCTCCCGAAAAACTCCCCCGGCATGTCTTTCTGAGCGCAGCGAAGAACCCCCGCGCGAAGCGCTATCGACCGAACCACC
>JBQCJS010000552.1:0-4398 GCA_051952485.1 Thermomicrobiales bacterium
GGCGATGGCGCTGGACGCGCCGATGCAGGCCGAGAACCGCGTCTGGGTCGGTTTCCTCGGCGCGGCGCTAGGCGACGAGGCGTTGCTGGCGGCGCACCGGCGCGCCAACCATGCCTGGCAGGAGCGGATCGCCCGGCTGGTGGGGGCCGTCACCCCGGCGCGCGACGATGCCGAGGCGCTGCGGATCGCCCGGGCGCTGATCGCGTTGACGAGTGGCGCGGCCACCCTCGCCGTGGCCGATCCGGCCAGCTACGACGCGGTGACTCAGCTGGCGATGCTGGACGATGCCCTTCAGGGGTACGGCCTCGCCGGCTGACGATCGGTCAGGCGGCGTCGAGCTCCGCCTGCAGCCGCTTCACGTAGGCGATGGCCCCGCGTGCCGCCTCCGTCTGGTCCGGTTCTACGCCGGCTTCGATGCAGAACGGACCCTGGTACTCGGCGTCGCGGAGCATACCGAGGATCTCGCGCAGGTTGGAGGTGCGGTCGATGCCGTCGTGGCCGGCGTAGGGCTGCACCCCGTCGTCGCGGTAGGCGTAGACCTTGATGTGGGTCGAGGCGGCGTAGGGGAGCATCGCCGCCACACCCTCGCGCCAGGTGCCATCGGGGAAGTTGCCGGTGTCCGGGCAGGAGCGGAACCAGGGCGATCCGACTTCCTCCAGGAAGCGGCGCAGGTTGACGGGGTTGGCGGAGGCCCCGCCGTGGTTCTCGATCAGCAGCGTGACGCCGGTCTGCCCGGCCTCATCGGCCAGCTCGCGGTAGGCGTCAACGATGCGGGCGAGGTCCGCTTCCGAGGCGTCCAGCTCGCCGCCGCTGTTCACACGGATCGCCTCCGCCCCGATCGCGCGGGCGACGTGAAACCACTGCTTCACGGTCTCGATGTGCGTGCGTCGCGCGGCAGGGTCCGGCAGGGAGATGAGCGGACCGTCGACGGCGATGCTGGGGACGCGCATGCCGGCGTCGTCGAGGGCGATGCGGAGGTCGTTCAGGTACGGCGCGCTCTGGGAGGCGAAGAAGACGGAGCAGAGTTCGAGCAGCGAGACACCGGCGCCCCGGGCGACGGCGGGAAGCTCCAGCAGGGTCATCGTCTGCGTGCGCAGGATCGGCTCGTTGTAGAGCCAGCCGGCGATGCCGAATTCATTCGGGATAGGGGCCGATGATGCGGGAACGGTCATGGAGGGTGCTCCTTGCGGTGGGCGGGTCGAGCGTGGCGTGACGGTAGGTGAGGGCGTCGGGGCCGTCAAGGCCGACCGTTCTGGCGAGGACTGGCCCCTTCCGGGGATAGGCGAACATCGGATGTTGACACCCTGTTGACATTTGGGGACACCTGTCCTACTCTGTCCGTACAGAACGAAACGCCAAGCGTTCTGTCGGCAGTCCCGACGGAATGTGAACCAGGTCGCCGGATGAGCGCCGGCGAATACGGTCAGTGCGGGTTTCCCGCAGGGATCGTACGGAAGAAGGCCCTCGGGCCAGACGACGCGGTTCCGGATTCCAGATGGTCCTGCTGCATGACCTGTCACGCACGGAGCGACGGAGCGTTCGCGCACCGCAGCACCGGGAATGGTTCCAGCGGTCGAGATCCCTCCGGGGATGGAGGCCATGCTCGATGGAACGATTGTCATTGCGCGAGAGGACATGAACGGCGACAGACGCCCAACGATCGCAAGATCGGTGGGCGTTTCTGTGTCCGCGTCCATCAGCAGGATGTCATGACATTGTCTGGCGTGCGTGATAGGATGGGGTCCAGGAATGAAAGGAGGTGCAGCGATGCGTGCCGCGCCACGAACGGAAAAACTGGATCTTCGGCTCTCACCGGAAGCCAAACACCGGCTGGTCGCGGCCGCTGCGGTCGCGCAGCGGTCCGTCAGCGAGTTCGTCCTCATCAGCGCGCTCGACCAGGCGGATGAAGTGCTCGCCGATCGCCAGCGTTTCGGGCTGGACGCGGAGCGGTGGGAAGCGTTCATGGCTGCGCTCGACGCCCCAGTGCGTCCGTTGCCCCGGGTCGAACGGCTCCTTCGGGAGCCAAGTGTGTTCGAATCCGGAGAGCCGGGTTGACCTCGTTGCGGATCGCAAAGCTCGATCGCAGCCATGCGGTGGAGCGATTCGATTGCGGGCAGGAAGATCTGAATCGGTTCCTCGTTCGCTTTGCCCTTACCAATCAGCTCGCCAACGCATCGACGACCTACCTTGCCCTCGCGGGCGAAGAGGTCGTCGGCTTCTATACGCTGGTTGTCGGAGAGGCGGCGTATGGGGATGCGCCGGAACGACTGGCGCGGGGGATGGCGCGTCATCCCATTCCGCTGATGGTTCTGGCGCGGCTCGCGACCGACATCCGATGGCAGGGTCAGGGGATCGGGAAGGGTTTGCTGAAGGACGCGATGCTGCGCACGTTGCAGGCGGCGGACATCGCGGGCATCCGCGCCCTGGCCGTTCACGCCAAGGATGAGACGGCCCGCGCCTTCTACGAGCACTTCGACTTCCAGCCATCGCCGACCGATCCGCTGCATCTCTTCCTTCTGGTGAAGGATGTGCGCCGCGCGGTGGGATGAGGAGGCCCGTCCGTCAGTCCGTCGTGAAGCGAAGCAGGTTCCGGTAGAGCAGCGGGGCGGCTGCCTGCGGCGTCATCGCCCACAAGTCGTCGTTGAAGAGCTCGATCGAGCAGGGGCCGGTGTAGCCGCCCTGCTCCAGCGCGGCCAGGATCGATGCGACCGGCAGGATGCCCTCACCGAGCAGCACGCGATCGCTGTTGCAGTTGCTCAGGTCCCCGGGCAGATCGCGCATGTCGTTCAGGTGGACCAGCGTGATCCAGCGGATGACCTCCGGCGTCAGGTCCTCGAACTTCGTCACCGTGCAGTGGTAATGCGCCGTGTCGAAGACGACGCCGACCCGCGGATCGTCCACCAGCGTCGCGACGAGCACCGCCGTCTGCAGGCTCTTCAGGACCGGACCCCAGTTGAACTCCAGCCCCAGCGTCACGTCCAGGTCGGCCGTCGCCGCGAGCAGGTCCTTCACCCGGTCCGCGACGGCGGAAAGGTCCTCCCGCGTCACCGCGCCGTCCGGCCCGTCGGTGCCGAAGACGAGCATGCCACCGCCGAGGGCGTCAATGAGGCGCGCGTTCTCGACCTGCGCGGCCAGGTTGGCCTCCCGCGATTCCGGCGAGGAAAAGACCTCCAGCCCGAGTTCGAAGCCGCCGAGCAGGGTCAGCCCGTGCGCGTCGAGCAGGGCCTTCAGCTCCGCGATGGTGTGACCGGCGTCCAGGAAACGCTTCACCTGCCCGAGCTGGAATTCGAGCTGGGTGAACCCGGCAGCGGCGAACGCGGCCAGGGCATCCGGGAGGTTCTGGCCATCGAGCGTGACGGTGACGGTATTGATGGCGAGCTGGGATCGGTTCATGGGCGGGGCGTCTCCGGTGGGCGATGGGGCGGGATACGTCGATGCGGTCTGCGGGACGCATCATACCGGTCCGGATGGACGATGGAAACGACGGGAGCCGAGTCCGGCTCGCCCGGGGAGCGGGCCGGCTCCGGCCGCTCGCGTGCTAGAGTGAAGGTACACATCGGCCCGGAGATTCCGGACTGTCACTCCACGACCGGTGCGTGTGTGCTGCCCCGCTCCCCTGCGGGCATCGTCGCCGTCGTTCACGTCTCGCGGGATCGCTCGCGCCAGACGAAGAACGGGATGCCTGCATGACCCAGGTCCACGTCCCCACTCCCCCCGCGTCGCGCCGTTCGGGCGACATCGTGCTCCCCGAAGCACAGGTGGGGGACGCATCATGACGCTCTCCTTCGACATCCTCCAGCCTCGCACCGGCGAGGGCCTCAGTTTCTACCTGCGTTCCATCGGCGGGGAATGGTTCTTCCGCGTCGGCCCGGTGCGCGATCCCGACCAGCCCCGATTCTGGCGGCTGATGGTGGAGCCGTGTTCCGCGCCCACCTCGGTCGAACCACGTTCGCGGTACGAGCCGTTCCTCGCGCCGGCGCTGATCCCGCGGGATCAGTTGTCCGAGCATCTGAGCGCGATCAAGGACAAGCCGATGGACTGGCTGGGACAGGCGGAGAACCGCGAACTCGCCGACTGGCTGGGCGCGGTGACGGCGCAGGCGGTCCCGAAGCGCACGGTGCCGGAGGCGCTGCGGAAACCCCAGAAGTCCGAGTAGCGGCGCATCGCTCCGCGAGTGGGGTGGGCGGCCTACCCCGCTGCCGTCTCGATGATCTCCTGCATCACGCGGACATCGGCGACGGCGGCCGAGGCCGGGGTGCGCAAGGGCGCCTCCCCGGCGAGCGCGGCGACGAACCCCTCCGCCTGCTGGAAGAAGGCCCAGCCCGGCGTCACATGATGCTGCTCCGTGATGAAGCGGCCACGCCCCGGCCGGAGGATGGTGACCTCCGCCGAGGCCTG
>JBQCJS010000553.1:0-2068 GCA_051952485.1 Thermomicrobiales bacterium
GGCGGATGGAGGCCTCCCCCCCCGGGGGTGCCAACGCGGTCGGGGTGGCCGAAATCACATTTGGAGGGGGGGGCGGGTGTGGCGGACCCGGCGGGGGGCCACCCGGGGCCGAACCGACGAACACGCGACAACTGGACGACGCTCTAGACCTCGCGTTCGGCCTGGAGGAAGTCGAGCTCGACCGGTGTCTCCCGCCCGAAGAACGAGACGAGCACCTTCATCTTGCCCTTCTCGTCGTTGATCTCGTCGATCTCACCACGGAAGTCCGCGAACGGTCCTTCGATGATGCGGACGGTATCGCCGACCGAGAACTGTACCTTGACCTTCGGGGCCTCGGCCACCATACCCTTCATCACCCCCTGCACTTCCTCTTCGGAGAGTGGAGCGGGCTTGTTGTTGAAGCTCACGAAGCCGGTGACACCCGGCGTGTTGCGAAGCTGGTACCAGGAATCCTCGTCCATCTCCATGCGCACCAGCACGTATCCAGGGAAGACCTTCCGCTGGACCTGGAACCGCTGCCCCTGGCGAATCTCGACTTCTTCCTGGGTGGGAACCACGATCTCGTAGATGCGATCCCCCATATCGAGCGCCTCGATCCGGCTCTCGATCGTCTTCTTCACCTTGTTCTCATAGCCAGAGTAGGTGTGCAGCACATACCACTGACCCTGCACCGACGACTCGGACTCGCCGAGTTCGGCTGCTCGCTTGGCCGCCAGGCGTTCCCTGAGCGTTTGACGTGCCATCGCAGAACCTCTTTTCACACCGTGAAGGCGATATCCCTAGGGCATTGCCTCGAAGATCTTCAGGAGTACGAAGTCGATGCCACCGAGGAAGATGCCCAGAACCGCCGACACGGCGATGACGAGGATCGTGAGATTGCGTGTGGTCTCCTGGTCCGGCCAGTTCACCTTGCGAATCTCGGCCATCGAGTCCCGCGCGAAGTTCTTCACCGGCTCGAACCGGCCACCGACCCGCCCGACGAGGCCCTTCTCGGCCTCGGCCTCCGCGGCAGCCTTGCGCTCACGCCGCACAGCACCCTCGGCCCGGGCCTGCTCGGTCCGCTCCGCGCCCTCGGCCACCCGCGGCCTGGCGACCGGGGCCGCCGGAGCGGGGGCAGCCGTGGTGGTCGCCTCCAGCGCCTCGGCGCCCTCGGCCACCGCCGCCTGGGCGCGGCGCTGGGTCGCCGCCGCGGTCCGCTTGGCGTTGGCGCGCGAGGATCTTCGCTTGGGTGCCGCCTGTTCTTGCGTGCTCAACGTACGGATCCTTCACGGAAGTGGAAGACACGACGATCGCCGGGAAGGAGATCATCGTACCGCCAGATGACCGGTGCGCTCAAGGGGACGCTGGCGGACAATGCGGTGCACACAGAAGTGGGGCGTGCCGCTCTCGGCTCCGCCCCACCTCGACTCGGACTGGAACACCGGGCAGGGCCGGCAGGAATCGAACCCGCAACCTACGGTTTTGGAGACCGTTGCTCTACCAATTGAGCTACGACCCTATGCCGCTCTGCCCTCGCGGCGCATCATCCGACCTTAGCGGGTCTCGCGATGCAGCTGATGCGACCGGCATCGCGGGCAGAACTTCTTGAGTTCGAGGCGACCCGGATCGTTCTTCCGGTTCTTCTCGGTCGTGTAGTTACGCTCTCGGCACTCCGTGCACTCCATCGTCACCACCGGCCGGTCGACCTTCGACTTCTTCGCCATTGTACTACACCTCTCCAGAACTACCCAGTCGTTACCGCCTTGGAAACGCGGCCGTTCTGGACCATCCGGGAGGGCAAGATACCCCACCCTCCCGGCTCACCGCCAGTTGCCTGGCGACGTGGTTGCCTCCGACTACTGGACGATCTTGGTGACGGCGCCGGCGCCGACGGTGCGGCCCCCTTCGCGGATCGCGAAGCGCAGCCCTTCCTCGATCGCCACCGGCGTGATCAGCTCCACTCCCATCTGGATGTTGTCGCCCGGCATCACCATCTCCACCCCTTCCGGCAGTTCGATGGCGCCCGTCACGTCCGTCGTCCGGATGTAGAACTGCGGCCGGTACCCCGGGAAGAACGGCGTGTGCCGCC
>JBQCJS010000554.1:0-2781 GCA_051952485.1 Thermomicrobiales bacterium
CATCAGCCGCTCGTCGCCCACCTCGTCCAGCAGTGCGAGGCCGTCCGTCACGGAGTTGACCAGGTTCGTCTCCGCCCGGCGCAAGGGTTCCAGCGCCAACGTCACCCCCTGCGCCGCCGCGACCGGCACCAGCACCCGGCAGGCCGCCACGAACTGCCGTCGTCCCTCCGCGTGATCCCAGCCCTCCGGGATCGTCCGCGCGCCGCCGCTCCCGAAGACGCAGAGCGTCCCGCCGAGCGCCGCGACCCGCGCGAATGCCGTTTCCGCGTACGCCGCGAGGGCCGCCAGGTCGACCGCCGGCCCGACGATCTTCAGCGAGCCGGGCAGCAGGACGTTCCACGTCTCCGGCGCGAGGGGCAATCTCGCCGCCTGCTCCCGCAGCGCCGCAAAGCCCTCCGCATCCATCGTCCCCACCGTGCTCGCGACCGACCACTCCACGAAATCCGGCCGGGCATGACCCGCCAGGACATCGAGTCCTGCGGTGCGCCCCGGCGGAACGCAGATCCCGAATCGCATGATGCTCCCCCGTCCCTTCCCCACTCGTCGTCGATGCCGCCAGTCTAGCCGCGCAGAGCGATCCGGCAAGGGGCCGGAATGGCGAGACCCCGGCCGTGATGGGACGGCCGGGGCGCATCGGAGGTTGGGGAGAGGGGAAGGAAGCCGCGCGGCCCCAGGGATGGACGAACCCACGCGGCGGGGAAGGACTCCGGGCGGGAAACCGGAGGGGTGAGATAGGTCGTGAGTGCGCCGCAGGGTCCATTCCCCGTCCGGTCGCATGGATGCGGGTGTCGCCGCATCTGCCGTCATCATGCCGGATGGCGCATATGGTCCCCGTATGCTTCCCGCTATACTCGAGCCACGATCTGCCGTGCGCCCCGCCCTCCCCCGGAGTCCATCCCATGACCGCATCGCTTCCCATGACGACGACCACCACTACCACCACCTTCCGCCCCTTCGCCCTCGAGGAATGGCAGTCCCGCTACGAGCAGGAGGTGCGCTGGAACATCGCCGACAGCGGCGTGCAGCCCGTCATCCTCTCCGAACTCCTCGGCGACGACCCGGACGCCCTCGCCCGCCTGCTCGCGATGGACCTCCACTACCCGCCGGTGAACGGCACCCCGCTCCTGCGCGACCGCATCGCGGCCCTCTACCCCGGCGTCTCGCCGGACCAGGTCCTCGTCACGGTCGGCGCGGCGGAGGCCAACGGTATCGCCACCACGACCCTGACCCAGCCCGGCGATCATGTCATCGTCCTGGAGCCGGGATACCGGCAGGTCGCCGGGGTCGCCGCGAATCACGGCTGCGAGGTGGAGGCCTTCCACCTGGTCGAGGAGCGCGGCTGGCGCCCGGACCTCGCCGAGCTCGCCGCGAAGCTGCGCCCGGATACCCGCCTCATCGCGGTCAGCAACCCGAACAACCCGACCGGCGCCATTCTCACCCCGGAGGAAGTGGCCGAGATCGTCCGGCTCGCGGCCTCGGTCGGCGCATGGGTGCTCGCCGACGAGGTCTATCGCGGCACGGAGGTCGCCACCGATGCGGAGACGCCCTCCTTCGCCGGGCAGTACGATCGGCTCGTGCTGACGAACAGCCTCTCCAAGGCCTACGGCCTCTCCGGCCTCCGCGTCGGCTGGACCATCTCCGACGAGGAGACGATGCAGGCGATGTGGCGACGGCACGAGTACGCGACGATCGCCACCAGCAACGTCTCCATGGCCCTAGCCGAACTCGCGGTCGAACCGGCCATCCGCGCTCGCCTCTTCGCCCGCAACCGGACGCTGATCCGGGAGGGGCTCGCCCGGCTGGACGCCTGGGTGGACTCCACGGATGGCCTCGTCACCCTGACGCCGCCGTACGCAACGGCGCTGGCCTTCATCCGCTATCACCTGGACATGCCCTCGCTGGAGGTCGCCCACGAACTGCGGAAGGATGGCGTGCTGGTCGGCGTGGGAGCGGATTTCGGCGAGGAATACCACCTGCGCGTCACCCACGGCCTGAGCGCGGAGATCATGGACGCCGCCCTCGCGCAGATGTCCGCCACCTTCGCCGGTCTCGCGGGCTGACGAGCGAGCACCTCGTCATGTGCAACCGCAACTCGCAACCTGGCTCACCCGGCACGTTCTCTCTCGAAACCGACCGGCTGATCCTGCGCGACTTCACTCCCGATGACCTCATGGCCGTCCAGGCGTTCCGCAGCGATCCGGCGACCATTTGTTTCATGCAGATGTCGCCGGAAACCCTGGACCAGTCCCGCGAATGGCTCGACGGCACGATCCGGTACAACGCGCTCCGCCCACGGGAGGGATACAACCTCGCCATTGCGAAGAAAGCCCCGAATCGCGTGATCGGCTGGGTCGGCTTCGGCGACTCGGAGCGGCATCCCGGCAGGGAACATCACGGCGTTGGCTATATGCTGCTCAGCACGGAATGGGGCAAGGGCTACGCGACCGAAGCACTCACCGCCGCCATCCGCTTCATGATCGAGGTCCAGGATGGCGAGTTTGTCTGGGCATGGTGTTTCGCGGCAAACGGTGCGTCCGAGCGGGTGATGCAAAAGGCTGGCATGCGGTTTGCCCGCGCATTTGCCGACGAGGAAACCAACGAGCCTTGCCGCGAGTACGTCTACGAACGGCGTCACGCCTGAACACGCGTCACCCCACGAGGGTGTCGATCGGCTCCCCGCGGACGATCCGTTCCAGCACCGCTAGCGAGACATCCGTCAACGAACCCACCCGCGACCGTCCGGGTGACGCCGGCACCGGCGTTACCCCACGCACGACCAGC
>JBQCJS010000555.1:0-4034 GCA_051952485.1 Thermomicrobiales bacterium
GCAGGTGACGATCGACCCGGCGAAGGCCGCCGCCGCGGGCACGACCACCGCGCAGGTGGGGATGCTCGTCCGCAACGCCCTCACCGGCTCCAGCGCCGGCGTGATCACGCTGGAGAACGGCACCTACCCCGTGCAGCTGATCGTCAGTGGCGCGGACTCGAAGGAGACCCTCGCCAAGCTGCCGGTGGCCGGCGGCGGCCAGGTCACGCTGGACCAGATCGCGACGATCGAGCAGGTGGAAGGACCGGTGCAGGTGAGCCGGATCGACGGCGCCCGCTCGGCGACGATCACCGGCACCATCACCTCCGATGCGACGGGCGGCGTGAACGCGGATGTCGCGAAGATCGTGGCCGACTACCAGGCGCCGGAAGGCGTGTCGGTCTCCATCGGGGGCATCGGCCAGGACCAGGGGAACGCCTTCGCCTCGATGGGCGTGGCGATGCTGGTGGCCATCGCAGCGGTCTACATCATCATGGTGGCGAGCTTCGGGTCGCTGACGACGCCGTTCGTGATCCTCTTCAGCCTGCCGCTGGCCGTGATCGGCGTGATCCTGGCCCTGCTGGTGACGGGCAAGACGCTCGGCCTGCCGGCCCTGATCGGCGTCCTGATGCTGATCGGTATCGTGGTGACGAACGCGATCGTGCTCCTGGAGTACGTGATCGAGCTGCGCCACAACCGGGGCCTCTCGCTTCGCGACGCGCTGATCGAGGGTGGCAAGACCCGCCTCCGCCCGATCCTGATGACGGCGGTGGCGACGATCCTCGCCCTGATCCCGCTCGCGCTGAGCAAGGAGGGCGGCGCGATCATCGCGTCCGACCTCGCGGTGGTGGTGATCGGCGGCCTGCTGACCTCGACGCTGCTGACGCTGATCGTGGTCCCGGTGATCTACGAACTGATCGGCGGCTGGCAGGATCGGCGGCAGGAGAAGAAGGAGCGGAAGGACGCCGAGAAGGCGGAACGCCTCGCCCGCGAGCGCGCCGAGCGGGAGGCGGCGAAGGCGGCCTCCGCCGCCGGGAACGCCCCGGCGTAATCCGGACCATCCTGAGGCATACGAGAACGGGGAGGGCAGCGCTGCCCTCCCCGTTCTCGTGCTACCAGCGTGATTGCTCCCGGTCGAAGGATTCGTGCATCCGGTACGCGCCGTCGAGATCGCGATCGTCTTCGGCGGGGAGCAGCCTCCAGCGGTCGACATCGCAGGGCGCGCCGTCCGGGTGGCTCCGCAGGAACCGCGCGTGCAGGGATCTCGCAAGATCGCGTGGCAACGGCGGGTCCGGCAGGTCCTCGAAGCGGGAGGCGATCACCGTCCACACGAATCGATCGGCGGCGAAGAAGATGCCGCGATGGAAGGTCCTCACGCCCGCCGCCCCGACGACCAACTGCCATGAGCCGTCGATCCCCACCGGATCGGCCAGGGGAGCGGAGGAGGCGTCTAGGATCGCCGCCTCGAAATCGGTGATCGGCGCGGTTTCCCGAGCGAACTGGACCGCGACGCTCTCCGTGGCCAGCTGCGTGGTCGCATACTCCCGGACCACCGTGAGCAGCGAGGAGACGGGCTCCGAGCGGGAGCGGGCGATGAACCGCCGTCCGGCGAGGCCGATCGCGAAGGGACCTTTCGCCGGGGCCGCGCTCCCCGCTGCTCGTGCGGCAATGGACGCAACGCCGGGTGCGGCGACAGCGATGAGGAATCGTCGGCGGGAGAGATGGGCTGGCGTTCGGTCGTTCATGTCCTGCGAACGCTGCCCCAAGGGGTTTCGTTCCATGCGCGCTGTCCGGCCCGGGGCAATAGCGTGCCAGGGCGCGACGCGCGACGAGCCTCCATGTCGCCTCAGTGACGCGAGCCGGGCATGGGTGGCGGGTTCCCGGCGGTCGCTCGAGCGTGAGCAAGCCCGGTCGCGGCATCCCGGTGGCGGTGCCTCGCGGGACGGGCGGAAGGCGCCGGTCAACGACCCGCCCCGTCACCTGATCCCAACCTCCCGTTCCCCCATCGCGACGGCGTCGGCGGCAGGTGATGGATTGTTGCGCTCAAGATCTGTCGAAGACGACGGACGGGTTTTCCTGGTCAACCGGTTTCGGGTGCTGGATATCGCTGCGCCTGCACTGACGGAACGACGACGGAGACAAATGGCATTGAAGGGACATGATGTGCGGGTAGGGACCGGTGTCTACGCCGCCGACATGGACACCATGGTCCCGTTCTACCGGGACATTCTCGGATTCCATACCGAGTGGGACGGCGGTGACTTTGCGGAGTTCGAGACGGCCAGCGGCTCCCTCTCCCTGTTCATGTACAGCAGGCAGCGATTCGCGGAAGCCATCGGGGAGACCTACACCCCTCCGAAGGGCATCAACCAGACCTTCGAGATAGCGCTCTGGCTTCCCCGCTTCGCCGATGTGGATGCGGAATACGAGCGGCTCCAGACGCTGGGCGTGGGATTTCCCACCGGAGCGCCGATCACCTTCCCCTTTGGCATTCGCAATTTCTACGTTGCGGACCCGGAAGGGAACCTGCTTGAAATCGGAAGCGCGCGCGAAACCTGACTCGGCGCCTCCAATCGGCCCCGTGCCCGGCAACAAGGGGGCGGACGACTATCCCCTGCCGACCGTGCGGAGGCCGGTCCAGCGCGAGCCGGAGAACACCAGGCCACGGCTCGCCCCGGCGGACGCATCGGAGCGTTCGCCTGCCCACAGCCAGAGCACGCCATCGACGAAGGGCTCCGGATCGCCGCCGGACTCCACATCGACGATCAAGACCTGCTGCGTGCCGGAGCCGGTGGAGTCCCATGCCGAGATCGCGGCTTTCGCGCCATCCGGACTGACGAACGTGCCGTGCGTGCTCGATCCGGTGGTGATGCCGGGGAAGGTCCTCACCTCGCCGCTCTCCAGGTTCATGAGCGAGGCATCGTACCCCACGAGGAGCGCGATCCGGCAGTCGGCGGAGGTCGCATAGCCGTAGGCGAGATCCCAGCTGCTCACATCGTCCAGCAACGGCGTGGCCTTCATCGTCTCGGTGTTGAAACCCACCAGCGCATCGACGACCTCCTCACCCTGGGCGAGGTAGGGCGGCCCGAACAGGGTGTTCGCGGCATCGCCACCGTAGCTGCCGTTGTAGAAGGTGAGCGCCTCCAGCTCCGCGATCTCCTCGGCCTCCCCGGTCGTGAGATCGAGTTTCTGCCAGCGCATCTCCTCGCCGCTGAGGTCGGACGCCCCCGCCAGGACATACCGTCCATCCGACGAGAACCCGTAGCCATAGGCGCGCGGACCGGACTCGACGTCGATCAGGTCGCGCCCGTTCGCGGTATCGACGACCACGGTCTCGCCGTCGCCCATCAGCAGAATGGTCGATTCGGAATCGGGCAGGAACGCGGAGAAGACGGCCGGGGAGACCCCGCCGACCTCCGCGACAATCGCCCCGTCGGAGACCGCCTCGATCACCACGCGCGCCTCCACGGCCTGGTTGCTGGCCGAGACGGTGTAGACGATGTGCTCGCCGGAGGCGGAGAAGACGGGCTGCCCGGCAACGGAGCCCTTGGTCCCGCCATCGAGACGGCGAAATCCTTCCGGCTGCTCCGGGTCGAAGAGCACAGCGCCCGCCTCATCGACGCGCGCTGCGGCCCGCGAACCATCCGGCGAGAAGGCGACGGCCGGGAAGGTGGCGGCGCTTCCACGCTCGCCGACAAGTGCGACCAGGTCGACGGCGGTCGCCTCATCGAGATCGACCAACCAGCACTGGCGGTAGTCCGTGGCCCGCAGGACGGCCCACCGAGGCGGCGCGAGCGGGAAGATGCGGGGATCGGGCAACCAGGCCGGCCCGGAGAACGCGCCGCCGTTCAGGTCGATGTCCCGGACCTTGCCGGATCGCAGGTCGAAGATCGCCGCGCCCGCAGCCGTGCCGAGCACGATCCGGGCGGGGTCGGCGGTGACGCACATCCCGACCGTCCCCGGGGCGCGAAAGCCACCGAGCTTCTCCAGCGTGACACCGGAGTACACCTCGAAGACGTCGGCGCTGGTGGTATACCCGCCCGCCGGGTCCTGCG
>JBQCJS010000556.1:0-4924 GCA_051952485.1 Thermomicrobiales bacterium
AGCTGGCGGCCGGCATCGGCGTGGGCGGCAGGGTGGAGGTGCTCGCCTGGGAGGTATTCCAGCACCAGCATGTCCGGCGCCGCGAAGAGGACGTCCGGGACGCGGATGACATCCGGCAGGCGGAGCGCGCGCAGCATCTCCGCCTCGAGGTCCAGCCGGGAGTCCTCGTCCGGGTTGTGTTTCACCACGAGGTCGTCGCCGTCCGCGAACGTCGCGCGGTGGATGGTGCCGAACATGCCGCCGGCGAGCGGCACCAGCGCGGTCGGGCGGGCGCCGACCGCTTTCGCGATCAGGGTCGGGAGGTCGTCGTCCTCGACGAGGCTGTAGGGGAGGGGATCGTGGATCGTCATGCTGCCAGCTTCACACATCGTTAACGGTTTGGCGAGTCGCGCCGGAGCGTCGGTGGATTGAAGCGATGCGGTAGCATGAGCGCCACGACGACACGACGCTCCCCGGACGCTTCACTGGGCAAGCTGGGCGATGACCGGGGCAAGGGAGGTGGATGCGAGGATGAGCGAATCGAACGCGCGGTACGTGCTGGCGATCGACCAAGGCACCACGTCCAGCCGGGCGGTGATCTACGACGCGGCGGGCAACGCCATCGGCAGCGTGCAGCGCGAGATCGAGCAGATCTACCCGCACCCGGGCTGGGTGAACCAGGACGCCGCGCACATCTGGGACGTGACGCTCGATGTCAGCCGCCGCGCGCTCGCCGAGACGGGGATCGAGGCGGCGCAGGTCGCCGGAATCGGCATCACCAACCAGCGGGAGACGACCGTGCTCTGGGACCGGCGGACCGGGCAGCCGGTGGCCCCGGCCATTGTCTGGCAGAGCCGCCAGAGCGCACCGCTGGTCGATGCGATCCACGCACGCGGCATGGCGGAGACCTACCAGCGGATCACCGGTCTCGTGCCGGACGCCTACTTCTCTGCCACGAAGATCGCGTGGCTACTCGAACGCGATGATGCCCTGCGCCGCCGGGCCGAGGCCGGGGAGATCGCCTTCGGCACGATCGACGCCTGGCTGATCTGGAACCTCACCGGTGGCGCGGTCCATTCCACCGACTACGCGAACGCCTCGCGCACCATGCTCTACGACATCCGGGCGCTGGCGTGGTCGCCGGAGCTGCTGGCCGACCTCGGCATCCCGGCGGCGATCCTGCCGGAGGTGCATGGCAACAGCGAGGTGGTCGCGCGGACCGATCCGGCGCTCTTCGGTGCGGCGATCCCGATCGCCGGGTCCGGTGGCGACCAGCAGTGCGCGCTCTTCGGGCAGGCCTGTTTCGCGCCGGGCGAGGCGAAGAACACTTACGGAACCGGGTCATTCCTGCTCATGCAGACCGGCACGGAGGTCATCTCCTCCACCCACCGATTGCTCAGCACCATCGCCTGGGGCATCGACGGCGTGGTGGAATACGCGCTGGAGGGCTCGATCTTCGTGACCGGATCGGCGGTGCAATGGCTGCGCGACGGGCTGGGAATCATCCGGCACGCCCGCGACATCGAGCCGCTGGCGGCGTCCGTCGCCGATGCGGGCGGCGTCACCTTCGTGCCGGCGCTCTCCGGGCTCGGCGCGCCCTACTGGGACGCCAACGCGCGCGGCACCATCACCGGGATCACGCGGGGCACGACCGCGGCGCATCTCGCCCGCGCGACGCTGGAAGGGATTGCCTTCCAGAGCCGCGACGTGCTGGACGCCATGCAGCGTGACGGCCAGATCGAGCTCGGGGCGCTGCGCGTGGACGGCGGGGCGGCGCAAAACGACCTCCTGATGCAGATCCAGGCCGATGTGCTCGGCGTTCCGGTCGAGCGTCCGCAGGTGATCGAGACGACGGTCCGGGGTGCCGCGTTCATGGCGGGGCTGGCGACGGGCGTCTGGTCGAGCCGTGACGACCTGCGAGCTGGCCTCGTCATCGAGCGTCGCTTCGAGCCCGGCATCGGAGAGGACGAGCGCGAATCCCGCTACGCGGCCTGGCAGGATGCGGTGCGGCGAACGTTGACGCCTGCCTGATCGGGGAGCACGGCGACCCGGCCATCAGGGCGAGTAGGTGTAGAATCCCGGCGATATTCGGCGCGGGACCGAGGTTCCGCGCCGGTGCGTGTTGCGGGATCAGCCATCACCACCAGCAGGGAAGGGACCTTCATGAGCGAGCAGCATCCGGCGTTGGTCGAGCCGGGAACGACGACGAAGCTGGGGGTCATCATCGCCAGCACGCGGCCGGGCCGCATTGGCCTGCCGATCGGGACCTGGGTGGCGGAGGCCGCCCGCGCGCACGGCGGCTTCGCGGTCACGGTGCTCGACCTGGCGGAGATCGACCTGCCGCTGATGGACGAGCCGAACCATCCCCGCCTGCGCCAGTACACGAAGCCGCACACCATCGCCTGGAGCGAGGCGGTCGATGCGCAGGATGCCTTCGCGATCGTGATGCCGGAGTACAACTTCAGCTTCACCGCTCCGCTGAAGAACGCGATCGACTACCTGTCGCAGGAGTGGCAGTACAAGCCGGCGGCCCTCGTGAGCTATGGCGGGATCTCCGGCGGGATGCGCGCCGCCCAGCAGTTCAAGCAGGTGCTGACCACGCTGAACATGATGCCGATCAAGGAATCGATGGCGCTGCCGTTCGCCATGAACGCGATCGTGGACGGCGTCTTCCAGCCGACCGACACCCATCACGCCCAGGCAGCGACGATGTTCACCGAGTTGCAGCGCTGGGCGGGCGCGTTGCAGATGCTGCGCGAGACATCCGTCACCTCGTAGGAGGATGCTGCTACAGCGCCTTGCGCATCTGGTACCACTCGTCCTCGTAGCCGAGGTGCAGGTAGAGCGAGTGGGCCTTCTCGTTGCCGATGTAGCAGTGCAGCGTCACCTCGCCGACCTGCCGCGACTGGCACCAGACCTCCGCTGCCTCGACCAACGTGCGGCCGATGCCCTTCCCGCCCGCATGGGGCGCGACGGCGACTCCAGCGATATGCCCGTGTGGCAGGTGCGAGTCGAAATCGGTGAGGGTCAGCACCCAGACGTAGCCGAGGGGCGCGTCGTGGTCGTCGGCGGCGACGAAGACCTGCTGGTTGTCGGGCGAGCGGTCGAAGTAGGTCGCGATCCAGTCGGTGGAGTAGGGATTGGGCGTCGAGCCATCGGTTCGCCACGGCGGGGCGCCGGTTCCCTCCACGAGGTCGTACATCTCCGTGATGAAGGGGATGTCGGACGGGATTGCGGGGCGGATGACGACCGGGGATGATGCATTCACAGGATGATGTCCTCGCTGGATGGGAACCGTGGAGCGGCGTTCGCTGCCCATGCCGCCAGCATACGGAGTCGCTGGGCCGGCGGCAATCCGGCCGCGGCGCTGCACGCAGGGAGACGGAGCGTGGACCTGATCGAGTCGGTGAAGGCGATTCTGGCGGTGGGGCCGGACCGGTGGCGGATGCTGGCCGGGGCGGTCGATCCCGCGCTTCTCGAACGCGCTCCAGCACCAGGCGAGTGGTCGGCCGTGAACGTGCTGCAACACCTGATCGATGTTGAGCCGGTCTTCACGTCGCGGGTCGTGGCGATCCAGGCCGGGCAGCCGTTTCCGGCTTTCGACCAGGATGCCGGGGCGGAGGTAGGTCGTCCCGTTTCCGACGTGAGCGTCCTGATCGACCGCTGGGCGTCGTTGCGCGAACGCGGGCTGGCCGTCCTCGGGACCGTGACGGTGGAGGACCTGGACCGGACCGCCACCCACGCGGAACTGGGGGAAGTCACCCTCGCCAACCTGCTCAACGAGTGGGGCGGCCACGACCTGATGCACATGGTGCAGGCGGAGGAGGCGATCATGCAGCCGTTCATCGCCGGGGTCGGGCCGTGGCGGGGCTACTTCGCGGCGCACGAGGCGCACGGAGGCCGGTAGCGATCGCGCATCGCCGGACAGCGAAACGGGAGGGCTTCGTCGCCCTCCCGTTTCGCTCGTTCTCGTGGCGTGAGATCGGAATCAACCGCCATTCGCGGCCTTGTCGATCTCCTGCTGGTAGCGCTCCAACGTGTCCTTCACGTCCTGGCCACCGGTGACGATATCGTTGAAGGCGTTGCCGAGGATCGTCTCGACCTCGCTCCAGTACGTCACGTTCGGGCGGGCCTTGGTCACGGCGAGCGCCTCGTTCACGACCTGGAAGTAGGGCTTCTGCCAGTCCGCGACCTGCGCCAGGGCATCGGACCGCATGGACGGCCAGCCGTTCTTCGCGGTCAGCTGCTCCTGCACCGCGCGGGTCATCCAGTACTTCGTGAAGTCGAGCGCCATGTCGCGGTTCTGGGTGCCGGTCGCGATACCGAAGACATCGCCGCCGAGGACCAGCGCGTTTCCGGAGGGGCCTTCCCATCCGGCGTAGGCGAGGATGTCCTTCTTCTGCCCCTGCTCCACGATGACGACGACGCCGAACGGCCAGTTCTGGGCCAGCACCACGCTCTCGTTGAGCAGGTAGGTGTTCGTCGTGTCGAAGGTGGCGGTCGGATACTGCGGCGTCAGGTTGGGCTTCAGGTCCTGCATGAGCTGGAAGGCCTCGGCCCCCTGGTCGGTGTTGATCTTCAGCGGATCGCCGCCCGCCTGCCAGAGGAACTGGGTGACGGTGACGCCGACCGCACCGCCGGTGACGCCCTGGATCGAGACCTGGCCGACGCCGGCCTTCTCCTTGATCGACTGGGCGACGGATTTCAGGTCATCCCACGTCTTCGGTGGCTCCAGCCCCCAGTCGCTGAACTTCGTCGAGTTGTAGTAGGTGATCTGGACGTTCGGGCGGGCGGGCAGGAACCAGTATTCGTTGTCGAACTGGAGGACCGGCTTCAGGGCCTCGATCGTGGTCGGCGGCATGATCTCGGTCGCTTCCGGGATCTTCTCGACCAGCTCGTTCGAGACGAGCTGGGCCAGCGAGTTGTTGTCCTGCACCAGCAGGTC
>JBQCJS010000557.1:0-6682 GCA_051952485.1 Thermomicrobiales bacterium
CCTCCGGCATGAACCGTCCGGGGTCGAACCCGTAGCGCGAGCCAAGCCACCACGCCCCGAAGGAGAGGAGGATGGGCACCACCAGGTATCCCTGGGCATGCACCAGCGATCCCGGATCGCGCAGGAACGCGCCCAGGTCGTAATCGGGCTCCAGCGCGAGCCAGAGCCCGACACTGGCCGCCCAGAGCCCGATTGACACTGCCGCCCATCCCACCCTGTTCGGGATGCGCGGCGCCAGCCACCGCGCGGACCAGCACCCCACCAGGCCGACGAAGGCGAAGCCCAGCATCGACGGCGCGGGTCGCCCGGCGGTGAGGCCGAACCCCGGGTTCAGGAACAGGTGGAACAGCGGAGCCACCGCCGATGCGATCAGCAGCGCCAGGAGCAGCGGGAACGCGATCGCCGTCTGCCAGACGCGGAACGGCGATCCCCGCTGCGGATCGCCCGGATCGCCGCCCCGTTCCGGACTAGTGAACGCGGTCCAGGGCGATGTGCTCGATGACATCCCACGCCTCCTTCCCGCTCACGCGATAGATCGCCACCCGCTTGCGCACCTCGGCGACCAGGTCCAGCTCGTCGTCCCCGACCACGACCAGGACGCACCGCTGGGTGCCACTGGACCGCGCGATGCGCAACAGGGAGCGTTGCAGCGATTCCGTCACCTTGCAGGTGACGATCACGATCGCCGCTCCCCACGGCAGGCGGGGGAGTTCCTCCACGATCACCTGCTCGATCCGGTCGCCAAATGCCGGCGTCAGCATCGCCAACGACTCCAGGATGCGCGTCAACTGGCCCGGACGGCGCCCCGGTGGCACGCGCACCACCCGGGCCCGTCCGGGGATCGGTGCGTTGATGTAGATCCCGACCTGGTTGCGCTCGGTCAGCATCTGGTTCGACAGCGACGCCGCGACCGTAATCGCGAGTTCCAGCAGGTCGGAGTTCTGCCCTTCCCACAGGTACGAGAAGGTGATGGTATCGAGGAAGATCGCCGCCACCGGCGACGCGCTCGGCTCGAACGTCCGCGTCTGCAGGTCGCCCACCCGTGCGGAGGCGCGCCAGTGGATGCGGCGCGGACTGTCCCCGGGGACATAGGGCCGCACGCCCGCAAAGTGCATCGGGTCCTCGATCACCTGCTGCTGCGGACGATGGTCGCCGTAGGGCTGCCGCGCCGGCACGACCAGCGTCGAGATCGGCACCATCCGGGGGTAGACGAGGAAGCCGTGGGTCTCGTCCAGGACCTGCCGCCGTGTGACGATCCCGAACGGATCGACCGCCGCCAGGTTGACCGGCCCGAACCGGTACCAGCCCCGATGCCGGGCCGGCACGCGATAGCGATGCGACACGCGCTCGTACATGCCGAGACTGAAGACCGAGCGCATCACCCGCCGGTCCGGACGTTCCGACCGGGCCGTGTCGTGCCCGATCAGCTCCACATTCGTCGTCACCTCCTCGGCGACGTCGAAGCGGGTGATCGGCAAGGGCTTCTCGTTCTTGACGGTGATCGTCAGGGTGACCTCGTCGCCGAAGAAGGCCCGCTCCGACGAGAAGGCATGCGCGATCGTCAGGTTCGTGAAAGAGTGGTCCCACCAGAGCCGGGCGATGAGACCCGCCAGGAAGATGGCGACCGCGAGCAGGAGCAGGATCGGCTCCCGCAGCAACGCCCCGACCACGCCAATTGCCGCCGCGACGCCAGCCCAGCGCCGGATATCGACGTCGGCAGCGGGATTGTTCCACCAGGCGCGGAAGCGTTGCCACCGGCTCGTGGGCAACGGCGCCTGTGGCCGTGCTGCCAGTCGTTCGCCCATGGTGACCATGATGCCATCGCCTCCCGGGCCCTAGACCGACGTCACCGCCTCGACGGGAACCGGCGTCCCCGCGACGACTTCCGCCACGAGTTCGGCCGCGGTCGTCCCGCGGAGATCGGCCTGGGCCGTCGGCAGGATGCGATGGGCAAGGACCGGCACCGCGAGGTCGCGCACATCGTCGGGGATGACATAGGCGCGACCGTGAATGGCCGCGTTCGCCTGTGCCGCGCGGGCCAGCGAGAGCGCCGCACGCGGGCTGGCCCCCACCTCGATGGCATTGGCGCCCCGCGTCCCGCGCACCAGCGACAGCAGGTAGTCCTCGACGGCCACGCCAATGTGGATGGCCCGCACGAGCTGGATCAACTCGCGCATCTCCTCCGGACTCGTGACCGGTTGCACGCTCGCCAGCGGCGTATCCGTCCGGAACCGGCGGAGCATCATCCGCTCCTCGTCCAGGTCCGGATAGCCGATGGAGGTGCGGATCATGAAGCGGTCCAGCTGTGCTTCCGGCAGGGGGAAGGTGCCCTCCAGCTCGACCGGGTTCTGGGTCGCCAGCACGACGAATGGCCGCGGGAGATCGACCCGCTCCCGTTCCACCGAGACCTGGCGCTCCTCCATCGCCTCCAGCAGGGCGCTCTGCGTGCGGGGGCCGGCCCGGTTGATCTCGTCCGCGAGCAGGACATTCACCAGCACCGGACCTTCCCGGTAGGTGAACTCCGCCGTCCGCGGATCGAACACCATCGCGCCGGTGATGTCGGAGGGCAGCAGGTCCGGCGTGAACTGGACGCGCCCGAACGAGCCGCCCAGCGCCGCCGCGACGGCGCGCGCCATCATCGTCTTGCCGATGCCCGGCACGTCCTCCAGCAGGACGTGGCCTTCGCACAGGATCGCGACGATCACCTGTTCGATGACTGCACGCTTGCCGATGATCACACGCTCGACCTGATCCGCCAGCCGCCCGGCGACCGCCTGCACGCGGGCCGGTCCGTCTGTCGCTTCGATCTGCTCACTCATGGATGACAAAGGGACCCTCACTTGCTGCGTGACGCGCCCGGATACAGGGAAAAGCGCCACGGGGATCTGAAGATCGCGGCATTCGCCCGGGATGTGGGGGCAGTGTACGACACGTCTCCTGGCACGTCGCCACTGCACTCGTCATCGTCGACGTATTCGCAGGGTTGGCGTTCCACGAGACTCCCGGAGCGGGTCCAACATGTCAGCACCGAGGCTCCCTCGTGCTGTTCGGTCCGCCCTCTCGCTCGACCGGACGCACCCGCGACGTGGCGGACGCGCCGAGGCGAGGACTGGATCGCCAGTCCTCGCCTCGCGGCAAGCAGGTCGTTTGGGCCCGCGGCACACCAACGCCACCGGCCACGCCGGGGCGACGGAGCCGTGCCTAGTGCTGCATGGCGGCGCCAACGGGGGACGCGATCGGCGCATCCTTGGCGACTACCGACTTCTCGGCGGACGGCGCGACGAACCAGGAGACGAGCATGATGGCGAAGAGGATGAAGGCAACGGCGAGCAGCATGGGAGTGATCCTTTCCTGGCGTGAAACGTAACGCGACGATCGATCCATGTCCCCGGTCCGGCAGCAGTGCGCTCCCGGACCGTACGGGACGAGATGGCTAGAGCTGGTAGGCGGCCTCACCATGCAGCGAGGCATCGAGGCCAAGGACCTCGGCGTCCTCCTGGACGCGCAGCGGGAAGATGGCGTTGACGATCTTGAGCAGGACGAAGGTGCCGATGGCGGAGAAGGCGATGGCCGCCGCCGTGGCAACAGCCTGGTTCCAGAGCTGCTCCGGGTTGCCGAAGAAGAGGCCGTTCAGCGGCGTCACGCCCTCGACACCCTTGGTTCCGCTCACCGCCGCGTCGGCGAAGAGACCGGTCGCCAGCGCACCCCAGATCCCGCCGATGCCATGCACGGCGAACACATCCAGCGCATCGTCGATCCCGAATCGCTCCTTCACCAGATCGAGTGCGAGCGGGCAGAAGACGCCGGCGCCGACCCCGATAATGATGGCTGCCGCCGGTCCGACGAACCCGGCTGCCGGCGTGATGCCAACCAGGCCGGCCACGGCCCCGGCCGCTGCGCCGAGAACGCTCGGATGACCGTGCCGAACCCACGCGACCGACATCCAGGCGAGCGCGCCAGCCGCGGCAGCGATGTGGGTCACAACGAAGGCATTGGCGGCCTGGCCGTTGGCGCCGAGGGCGCTGCCGGCGTTGAAGCCGAACCAGCCGAACCAGAGCAGACCGGCGCCGAGGACGGTGAGGGTCAGGTTATGCGGATCGGCATCCGGGGTCCCGAAGCTCTTGCGCTTGCCGAGGACGATCGCGCAGACCAGCGCCGCCACCCCGGACGAGATATGAATGACAGTGCCGCCCGCGAAATCCAGGGCGCCGAGCTTGAAGAGCCAGCCGCCGCCCCACACCCAGTGCGCGAGCGGGGCGTAGATCACGGTCGACCACAGGAGGCTGAAGAGGACGAAGGCCTTGAAGTTCTTGCGCTCGGCGAACGCACCGGAGATCAGGGCCGGCGTGATGGCGGCGAACATCATCTGGAAGGCCACGAAGGCGAGCGTCGGGATGCCGTAGGGCGCCCAGATGTCGTTGATCGTGATCCCCTTCAGGCCGATATAGTCCAGGCCGCCGATGATGCCGCCCTTGTCCGGACCGAAGGCCAGCGTGTAGCCCCACAGCACCCACACGACGCTGATCAGCGCGAGGATGAAGAAGCTGTGCATCAGGGTCGAAAGCACGTTCTTCCGGTTGACCAGGCCCCCATAGAAGAAGCCCAGCGCCGGGGTCATCAGCATGACCAGGGCGGCGGCCATCAGGACAAATGCGGTATTCCCTGTATCAAGTTCCATCGACCGACCTCTCTCCCACCACGATGACGACCACGCGACGCCCGAATGCTCCCCCAGGACGCCGCTCCAGTGCGCACATTGCACAAAATCACACGCCATCGTGCTGCATGTCTGTAGTCTAGAAACCCGGTATCGGCGCGCAAAGATGCAACTCGACCGAATGTCCCGAGGTTTATTGGTCACTATGTCCATGAACCCGGACGTCCAATCCGTGGACTTCCGGCAACTGACTCGATCGGGTTATGCTGCGCGCAGCAATCACCGCCATGTTTGGCAGATAGTCCCAAAGGAGATGGTATGTGCGCACAGACGGCCGCCGGTGGCGCCCCGGGCAAGTCCGGCGCCCTGACCGGGGTCTTTCCGATCGCCCCCACGCCCTTCCACGATGACGAGTCGATCGATTTCGCGAGCCAGGATCGCGTCATCGACTACCTGATCGATGCCGGGGTGGACGGCATCTGCATCCTCGCCAACTACTCGGAGCAGTTCGCGCTCACCGACGACGAACGGCAGCAGCTCCAGAGCCGCATCCTCAGGCGCGTCGATGGCCGCGTCCCGGTGATCGTCACCACCAGCCACTACGGCACCGCGATCGCGGCCGAGCGGAGCCGCCGCGCCCAGGACGAGGGCGCCGCGATGGTGATGATCATGCCGCCCTATCACGGCGCGACCCTGCGGGTGGAGGAGGGAGGGCTCGTCGACTACTTCCACGCCATCGCCGGGGCGATCGACATCCCGATCATGATCCAGGATGCCCCGATGAGCGGCACGCCCCTCTCCGCCGCGTTCCTCGCCCGCCTCGCGCAGGAAATCCCCCACATCCAGTACGTGAAGGTGGAGTCCGCCAATGCCGCCGCCAAGCTCCGGCAGCTGATCGCCCTCGCCGGGGAAAGCCTGCCCGGACCGTTCGACGGCGAGGAGAGCATTACCCTCATCCCCGACCTCGAAGCGGGCGCGACCGGCACCATGCCCAGCGCCGCGATCCCCGATGTCCTCGGCGGCATCGTGCGAAACTGGCTGGCCGGCGACCGTGAGCGGGCAACCGAGACCTGGGAACATTGGCTGCCGATGATTCACTACGAGAACCGGCAGTGCAACCTCCGGGCGACGAAGGTCCTCATGAAGGAGGGCGGCATCATCGAGAGCGATCGCTCCCGAGCCCCCTTCGGCCAGCTGAACCCTCACCTCGCAGAGGGCATCATCGCCCACGCCCGCCGTCGCGACGCCTTCATCCTCCGCTGGGCCAGCTAGACCCGGCCGCGAAAGGACCTTCCATGCCGGACCATCAGGACACCATTCCCTTCATCGAGCCGGAATCCGGCCCGAACCTCCTGTTCGACCTCCCTTGCCGGACCGGCGAGGGGCCGATCTGGGACGACCGTCGCAACGTCCTCTTCTGGACGGACATTCCACCGGGCCGCATCTACCGCTACGACCCCACGACCGGCGCCAATGACCTCGTCTTCGAGCACGAGCACGAAGTCGGCGGCTCCACCCTCCAGGAGGACGGCTCGCTGCTGCTCTTCTGCTCCTTCGGGACCGTGCTCCGCCTCGATCCGGACACCGGGGAGGTGGCAACGGTGATCGAGCGCATCGAGGCCGAGGCCGACAGCCGCTTCAACGATGTCGAGGCCGCCCCGGATGGCAGCGTCCTCTGCGGCACGATGCCCTCCGATGCGCACCCGGGCCGCCTCTATCGCCTCTTTCCCGATGGCTCCCTGACGCTGCTCTTCGACGACATCGGGCTCTCGAACGGGATCGGCTTCAGCCCGGACCGCCGCACGATGTACCACTCGGATACGAACACCCGCCGCATCTACGCGCTGGACTACGATCCGGAGACCGGGGCGATCGCCAACCGGCGCATCCTGATCGGCGATCCCGCCGGGGAGGGCTTTCCGGATGGCATGACCGTCGACGCGGAGGGCACGATCTGGTCCGCTCGCTGGGATGGCCGGGCGCTCTACGCCTACACACCCGAAGGAAGCGCCATCGGACGGGTGA
>JBQCJS010000558.1:0-3021 GCA_051952485.1 Thermomicrobiales bacterium
CCGTCGTCCAGTTCACGCCCAAGGGCTCGGCCTGCTCGGTCCAGTTCGGCGCGACCCTGGCGCCGTCGGGGGCGGTCCCCATGCACGATTCGGTTCCGAGCCGACGCGACCGTGCCGAATGCCGGACGTTCCCCCTACAATCGGGAGCAACCCGTCCAGGCAGCATGCGAGCCCCGCACCGGAGGATTCATGACCACGCCACCACCACCACTCCCACCACCAGCGCCGACGCCACCGTCCCCCACCCCGGACATCACCTTCACCATCGGGGGCTTCGCCGGAAACCCGGCGCTGGAACGGCTTCGCGACCAGGCGCCGGACATCTTCGCCCGGATCGGCGGCTACTACGACGCCGTCATCACGCCCGAGCCGGACGCGGAGAACGGCCTCACCCTCGCCGAACGCGCGCTCATCGCGCAGCGCGTGGCCGAACGCATCCCCAGTCCTGCGCTGGATGCGTGGTACGGGGCGCTCCTGGCCGAGCGGGGCGGCATCACGAAGGCGGCCCTCGATTCGCGGCGCGTGGGGGCCATGCTCGATCGCGTGGCGCTCGTCAACGAGCACCCCGACTTCACCACGGCGGAGGACGTGCAGGACCTCTTCGCCGCCGGCCTGACGCACGGCGAGGTAATCGCCCTCTCCCAGCTCATCGCCTTCGTCCATTACCAGGCACGGCTGCTGGCCGGCCTCCGCGCGATCGGAACACCGCAATGACCGACCAGGCATCCCCGACCCCATCCCATCGCCAGGTGACCTTCACCCAGCGCGTCCTGGACTGGCAACCGTGGCTGGAAACGGTCGATGAGATCGAGGCGACACCGGAACAACTGGCCGTCGTGGACGCGATCACCACCACGCGGCAGGGACGCGCCTACTGGGCGACGCTCGCCCACGATCCCGAGTCGTTGCGGGCGCGGATGGCGCTCTACGGCGACATCCTCTCCGGTGAGGGCGCCGGGCGCGGCCCCCGCGCCGACCGCGAACTGGCCGCCACCGCGACCTCCCGCGTGACGAGCTGTGTCTACTGCGCCTCCGTGCATTCCCGGGCCTACTCGGCGCTGGTGGAGGAGCGGGACACGGTCCAGCGCCTCCTGGACGACGGGCCGGCGGCCCATCTGCCTCCCCGCGAACGGGCGGTCGTGGATTACGCGGT
Organism: Thermomicrobiales bacterium; assembly: GCA_051952485.1. Classification (GTDB taxonomy): domain Bacteria; phylum Chloroflexota; class Chloroflexia; order Thermomicrobiales; family UBA6265; genus JASGDN01. The sequence continues at coordinate 1,154 of JBQCJS010000558.1, forward strand.
GAAGCTGGCGCTGCACCCGGAGACGATCGCGCCATCCGACCTGCAACCATTGCGCGACCTCGGCCTGACGGACCTGGAACTACTGGACATCACGAACGCCGCCGCGATCTTCGCGAATGCGAACCGGCTGATGGCGACCCTCGGCGAGGCCCGCGCCCCGGACCGGTAGCGGCCCCACCCGGCACACGACGACGGGCACCCGGATGACTCCGGGTGCCCGTTGCGCGTTCCCGCCGTGTCAGCATCGACGTGCGGGATGGTCCATGGCGGAAGGATTACTCGCCGCTCTGGGACAGGTCCTCGTCGGCCGCCGGCGTCAGGCCCTTCAGGTAGTCGGCGTCGCTGGACGGGAAGACGTCCCACAGACCGCCGGTCGAGGTGCCATCCTCGTTGAAGGTGCCATCCCCGTCGCCCGGCTTGTTGTTCGTCATGTCGGTGACGAACGACTTGGCCGCGTCGGTCGGGTCGGAGCCGAAGGAGATTGCCACGGCGGCGTAGAGGAAGTTGCCCTTCTGGGTGAGGATCACCACTGCCGAGCCGTCGATGCCCTCGTCGGAATAGGTCCCGGCGTAGGCCTTCGTCTTGTCGCCGATGTTGTCGATCTTGGTCTCCGAGAACGTGAAGTCCTCGTCCTCGTCGCCGCTCTGCGTGATCTGGTCGGCCAGCTTGTCGAGGCCGGAGGAGGCATGATCGCCGTTATCGAACTCCGCGACGAAGCCGCCGAGCATGAAGATGCCAAGCTCGGAGAGATCCGGGGTGGCAATCTCGGCGCCCGGCGTCGCGTAGGCATCGAGGTTGCCGAACAGGGCGGAGAGGTCGCCCATGTAGGTGCGTCCAGCGCCGCGCTGGAACCCGTCGAGATCGTTGAAGTCGAAGGTGTCGCTGGCCGGATCATCCTGCGCCGCGGCTGCCGCCGCGAGCGGTCCGTGCAGCGCGACCCCGAAGATGGCCAGCATGGCCACCAGCGAAAGCAAACCGCGTCGTCGTGTTGGCGATTCGAGCATTGTGTCCGTCCCCTTTGGACTCATCCGACCAAACGTGACGACCTGCCCACCCGGGCGAGCCGCGTCCCAGACTGAAACGCCGGCTGGTGGTGAATGGTTCCCTGCCATCCGCGGCATCCATGCATGGGCGCACCATCCGCCTACGGCGTGGGGAAGAGCGCCACCAGCCAGGCCACGCCATTGTCGCCGGTTCCCGCGCCAGGCGTAGCCGCCCCCGCGCCCTCCGGAGAAACCGCGATCGCGGGAGCCGCCGCCTTCGCGATCACGGCAGCCGGCGCCGGGGCGTTCGGTCCGGACGGAACCGCCAGCACCGCCAGGGTGTAGCGTCCCTTCGGCACCGAGAATGCCTTCGTCGAATCCGGCTGCTCGCCCGCGAACGCCCCGCCCCTGGCGACGAGTTCCACGAACATCAGGCGGGCACTGCCGGATGGGGCGGTGATGTCCAGCTGCTGCCCCTCGCCCATCGCGAGCGCACCGCCGGCCGGGACCTCGTGGATGCCGAAGGCGGGATCGCTCACCTGGACCGCGGCATCGGTGGCGATGAGGAAGCCGTGATGCACCTGGATCACGCCGGCCGGTTCCGATCCGGCCTGGAGCTTCGTGGATTGCCAGGCGAAGTCGCCCTCCAGGTCGAAGGTGAGCCACGCCTCCACCGTCACCCCGGCAGGAACGCCGGGAAGCGATGGCGGGGTGACCGCCACAGCCGCTGCCGCCGAGACCGGAGCGATGGGCAGTGCCGCCAGCAGCAGCGTCGCGAGCAATGCCACGAGACCATCCCGTCCACCACGCAGGATACGCATGAAGATGCTCCTTGCCGGGCTACTCGCCGCTCCCGTCCGTCATCAGGTCCGTGTCCAGCACCGA
>JBQCJS010000559.1:0-5543 GCA_051952485.1 Thermomicrobiales bacterium
GGAAGACGGCGTGGATCGACCAGCGGCGCTTCCCGTATACGCCCTCCGTCTACGAGATCTACGCCCTGCAGGCGGCACTCCGGCAGGTGCAGGCCGAGGGGGTGACGAACGTGGTCGCGCGGCACCAGGCGACCGCCCGGGCCACCCGGGCGGCGGTACGAGCGCTCGGCCTCGACCTCTGGCCGGCGCGAGAGGAGAGCGCCTCGCCCTGTTGCACGGCGGTCTCCGTTCCGGAGGGGATCGCCGATGCCGACCTGCGCGAGGTCATGCGAAATCGCTACGGGGTCATGATCTCCGGTGGCTACGGCGCGATCGCGGGCAAGCTGTTCCGGTTGGGTCATATGGGGCCATCCGCCCACCCGACGGCTGCGCTCGCCCAGATCGGCGTCCTGGAGCGGTCGCTGCTGGACCTCGGCCATCCGGTCGAGGCCGGGGCCGGTGTCGGCGCCGCGATCGAGGCGTTCGCCGGGTGGAACGACGCTGCGGGGCAGTACCCGGTGGGATAGGGTCGCTTCCTACCGGGGCGCGAGGGCTTCGACGGTGCGGAGGCGATCGGCGGGGTTCGCGAGCATGGTAGTGATCATCACCTCATCGGCCTCGCAGGCATCGGCGAAGCGGTTGACGAGCCCGGCCACGGTCTCGGCGGTGCCGACGAAGGCGTTCGGGGCCATGGTGGCGAGCCGCTGCGTCTCGTTCGGGGTGAACTCGTAGGCGCGGGCTTGCTCGAGCGTCGGCATCCGGCCCGGCTTGCCGGTGAGGAGATGCGCCATGCCGACCTGCACGACCTTGTGGAGGTCGGCGGCGTGCTGTTCCGTTTCCCCGACCACGACGCTGACGGTGAGGATGGACGACGGCGCATCGAGATAGGGCGAGGGGGTGAACGCGCGGCGATAGTCGCGCATGACCTCCGGCGCCGCGGACGGGTTGATGTGCGCCGCGAAGGCGAAGCGCAGGCCGATCCGGGCGGCGAGTTCCCCGCTGAAGGCCGACGATCCCAGGAGCCAGATGGGCGGCAGGCTGACATCGGCCGGCACGACCGTGATCCGGCGGAAGGGATGATCGTCCGGGAAATCGCCGTCCTCGTAGGCGAGCATCTCGGCGAGCAGCTGTGGGTAGTCGTCACCACTCATCGCCTGCTCCGAGCGGCGGAGGGCGTACGTCGTGACCGGGTCCGTGCCAGGAGCGCGGCCCAGGCCAAGATCGATCCGGCCGGGATGCAGCGCTTCGAGGAGGTGGAAGGCCTCCACGATCCGGAGCGGCGCGTGGTTCGGGAGCATGATGCCCCCCGCCCCGACGTGGATGGTGGAAGTCCGCGACGCGACGTGGGCGATCACGACTTCCGGGCTCCCCGAGGCGAGTCCCGGCGTGTTGTGGTGCTCGGCGAACCAGTAGCGGCGGTAGCCAAGCCCTTCCGCGCGGATGGCGAGTTCCGTGGCGTGCTGAAGGGTATCGCCAGAAGACGATCCCTCCTCGATGTTCAGGAGGTCGAGGAACGAGACGGGTCGCGTGAGCACAGGCGCCTTCTCCGGGGATGGTTGGTGCGTCAGGTCGTGCTGTGGTCGGTGGCGAAGCTGCGGTACAGCTGGAGCGCCGAGAGCAGGAGCAGGACGACGGTGATGACGGCGAAGGTGACGCACCATTGGCAGATGGCGTCGATCACCCATACCTCGAGGTAGGTGAGGTAGGCGACGGCCAGTGTCCCCGCGAAGGTCGCGCCGACCATGAGGACATCGGTGATATCGACCGCGAGCAGGCCGCGCTGCCTGGCGACCAGCAGTCCGGACATCGCGAGATAGAGCGCCAGGCCGAACCAGGCGATGGGGATGCCAAGGAATTCGGCGTAGGAACTCGTCTGCACCTTCTCGCAGTCGCCGACGCCGCAGACGAGGGCCGTCTCCTGGTAATGGACATAGACGAGGTAGGCCGCGACGGCCGAACCGGCGGCGACCGCGATCCACTGGGCGAGCGAAAGCGCGTCGATGGATCGACCCGCTCCGGCGGGCGCGTCAGGATGCGGCATCGATGGCGCTCTGGATCGTCTGTTCGAGGTTGACGGCCCCAAGGACCTTGGTGTCATTGACGAAGAACGTGGGCGTGCCGCTGACGCCCGCATCGACGCCCTTCTGGCGGGAATCGAGGACAGCCTGGAGATGGGTGCGGTTGGTCATGCAGGTGGTGAAGGTCGTCACGTCGAGACCGCCTTCCTGCGCGTAGCCGATGAGCTTCTCCAGGGTGAAGTCACCGACGTTCTCTCCTGTCTGCTTGGAGAAGAGCAGGGAGTAGAACGGCCAGAACTTGTTCTGGTCCGCCGCGCAGAAACCGGCCTCCGCCGCGCGGACCGACTCGTTGTCCGGCGAGTCCAGCGCAAGGCTGCTGAGGATCGGCATGGGCTGGAACTCGAAGCGCACCTGGCCGGTGGCCACGTACTTCTGGATGAGCTCCGGCTCCATGGTCAGCGCGAAGTTTCCGCAGTAGGGGCACTGGAAATCGGCGTATTCCACCACCGTCACCGGCGCGGAGTCGAGCCCGATCGTCATGCCGGATTGCGGGATCGCATCGAGCGCCATTGGCGATGCCAGCGGCGTCGGTGACGAGTCCTTCTGCGAGGTGACGATCGCGAAGACGGTCGCCCCGGCCACCGCGACGACGAGCACGACCGCCAGGAGCGTCAGCAGCCGTTTCTGGCGCTGGCTGCGGGCGGCCTCCTCGGCGCGGGCCTGGCGGCGGCTCCTGTGATCCGGTGACGACGATTTCCTGCGTGGCGAAGGCGATGACGGCGTTGTCATGACGTCTCCTGCGGAGAGGGTTTCGGTGGCATCAGGCCCGGGGAGCGGTCGGGGAGGCCGTCGCGGCGTCTTCCGCGAGCGCCTGCTTGCCGATCCAGTATCCGAAGCCGGGAACGAGGGAGCCGAAGAAGTCGATCAGCGTCTTCTGGATCGGCCACTTGCGCTGGACGTGATTGAGGGCCAGCAGGGCGACGAAGAGCAGGAAGAGGAAGCCGTGGATCTGGCCCATGGTCCGCACGAAGGCCGTGCCCCAGGAGACATCGGTGCCGTACTTGAAGATCATGGCGACGATCAGGAGGATCCAGGAGGTGCCTTCGATGATGGCGATCCAGGCAAAGGCCTTGAGTGCAGACACGAGTCTCAACTCCGCATGACTAGGGACGTGGGCGCCGCGCCGGTCGCGCAGCCATGAGGACGATAGCATGCCGGGACGAGGGGGACTGTCGGGAGAATCCCTGCAATCGCCCGTTTCGGCGGCGCCACACACCGAAACGAGGCGGTCCCGAAACCCGGGACCGCCTCGTGACGCATCAGCGCAGGCTGGTTACTTGATCTGCACCAGCTCGGCGCGGGGGCCCTTCGGACCCTCACCGAGGCGGAACTCGACGTGATCGCCCTGGTAGACCCGGGCGCCGCCAAGCGCGGACTGGTGGAAGAAGACGTCGCTGCCGCCATTGTCCGGCTTGATGAAGCCGAAGCCCTTGAGGTCGTCGAAGCGATCGACGACACCGGAAGCGACCGGCAGGGACATGGGATCGACCGTCGGGGCGCCGCCGCGGCGGGGCTTCGGGGTCGGGTTGGACTCGATGACGACCACATCCTCCGCGGACGGGCCCTTCGCGCCCTGCCCTTCGCGGAATTCGACGCGGTCACCCTCACCAAGGGACTGGTAACCGATCGCAGAGCGATGCACGAACAAATCATCACCGCCGCTGTCGCGCTCGATGAACCCGAATCCCTTTTCAGGGTTGTACCACTTGACTGTTCCGGTGGGCATTGCGCTTCCTCGTTACACCTGTTCGACGCGACGCGCGTCGATTCCACATCCTCGGCCTTGTACCTGTTTACCGAAGATACGCCAATTAGCCTACCATCGCCCGGCACGACTGTCCATAATCTCCCCGCCCTTCTGCGTCGTGCACGGCGATATATCTTCTGTGATGGACTTGCCCGCGCCGATTGCGTTCGTGCTCCCCATCCACATCGTGCCTGGTTGCTTCGTCGTCTCCGGCCCGATCGAGAGGAACCCCGCTTCGTGCGCGCGCGTTGGGTACCATGAGTACGCACGTTGTGTTCGGCGCGGACGGACCGTCCCGGATACGGAGATGGAGTGGCTGCGGGATGAGGTCGAGACAGGGCAGGACGAATGTCGCGGCGGTGGGGCTGATCCTGGTGATGCTGGTAGCGCGGCTGGTGGGCCCATCGCCTGCCCTGGCGCAGACCGGGACCGACCTGCCCGGCATGATCGGAGATGGGGAGTACGAAAGCCCGCAGTTCGGCACCACGGTCTCCTGGACCGATGCCTGGGAACTCGGCGATGTCGATGATCCGAATGTCGCCCATGCGATCGGCGGGTACGCCACCGAGCCGGTTGTATCCGATCCCACGACTGGCGATGTCGTCTTCCTCAGCGACACCGATTCCGGAACGGCGGTGATCACACTGAGCATCGCCGCGACCGGCATCACGCTGGATGACCTCACCGCGCGGATGGAGACGGATGCGTTCCTCGAAGGGAATCTCTTCATGGAGCCGGGGGCGGAGATCCTCTCGCTGGAGACGCGCGGCGATACGACCGGGTTGCTGGTGCGCGACACGGGCGCCAATGGTGACCATGCGCTCTATTTCGCGGTGATGGTGCCCGCCGACACAGCCGATCCCACCATCGCCGTGGCGATCGACCTCTTCGATCCCGCGACCTACGCGGCATCGCTGGCGGCGGCGGAGAAGGACCTGACGATCCAGGGATTCGATCTCTTCGCGACCCAGTCGGTCGATGACCTGCTCGGCTTGCTGGGCGAGGAAAGCGGGTCCGGCACCGGAACGCGGGCCACGCCGACCGAGGAATCCTCCCGCACCACGACGACGGGCACGCTGAGCGACAGCGAGTACCTGGAGGCCGTGCGCGAGGACACCGATCTCCGGAAGGAGCAGCTGGATCGCCTGCAGAGCATCCTGTTCGACGGGGGCACCGTCTCCGCGGCGGAGAATCGCGAGCTGGAGCAGATCCTCGGCGAGTGGGAGGATCTGGAGCCGATCGCCGCGCCGGACGAGTTTGCCGAGATCGACGACGAACACCGGGCCCTGGTGAAGAACCTCAAGGCGCTCGGGTCCTCGCTGCTGGCGATCGCCTCGGGTGACCTCGATGACGAGGAACAGCAGCAGCAGGTGAATCGGGCGGGCGGGGCATTGCAGACGGCGATTGCGCTCGTGGACGAGCTTGACGACTCGCTGAACGCCGAGGGCGCCTGATCGTGCTGGGCATGGCCCTGCCAGGATGAGGCATCCGTCTCGTCCGAGAAGGGCCATGCCCGTTGCGAGTGAATGTCCATCCATCCCCACGCTAGTGCCGAGTCCAGCGCAGCCGGACCTCGGTGTCCTGCGCCCCCGGGTCGATCCGGACGCGCGTCTGCTCGACCTCGGTTGCTACCAGAATCCCGTCGTCCTGCACCACTGCCACGCCGGGAGGAAGGTCCAGTGCCAGCTCGGCAGCGGCACCCGACGCCCGGAGTGTGATCCCGTCGTCGTGCCGGGCGA
>JBQCJS010000560.1:0-4841 GCA_051952485.1 Thermomicrobiales bacterium
CGCGTCGATCCGTTCCTGGATCTGGGGACGCACTGGCAGGCCAAGCACCTCCCGGCCGTGGATACCCGCCGCGATCAGCCGCGCCGCCAGGGCATCGCGCCCGTCCTGGTGGAGCAGGATGCCCGCACTTGTGAAGACCAGCGGGATCTCCGGCACATCGGGCCTGGCCGCGGCGAGATCGGCGATCCGGAGATAGGCCCGACGCGCGTCCGCGCGGTCTCCCGCTTCGAGGTGTGCCCACCCCAGGCTCTGCCACGCCGCGAGGACATGGCCCTCGTATCCCCCCGCCTGGAATCCGCGCAGCGCTGTCTCGTGCCAGCGAATGGCATCGCGCAGGCGTCCCTGCGCCATCGCCACCACCCCGCGCAGGTTCGACGCGGCCGAGACCAGCCAGGTATCGCCAATGCGGTCCGCGCGATCGAGCGCCTCCCGGAACCAGCGGTCGGCTTCGTCGTACCGTTGCCGGTCGAGATCGACGTTCCCCAGGTTGATCGCCGCCTCCGCGATCCTGCCGTCATCGCCCAGCTCCTTCCAGAGCGCCAGTGCCATCGTGGCGTGGGCGTGGGCAACCTCCTGGTCGTCGTGCCAGTTGGCCAGCATCCCGGCGGCATTGGCGGCCTTCGCGCGGACCCGTGCCGAAACGTCCGCATCGGCCCGGGCGATCAACGGTTCCAGCCACGACCGTCCCTCCGCGACATAGGTGGGATCGGTCCAGAACCAGCCGATGTCGCCCAGCATCCGCAGGGGGCGTTCGATCGCCCCCATTTCGCGATCATGCGCGATCGCGGCCCGGATGGTCGGCAGTTCGTCCTCCAGCCGGTAGAACCACATCACGCTGTCCGGACCCATCAGGCCGGGTTCCGCCTCCGCGCAGAACGCGTCGAGTCGCGCGGTCAGCGCCTCCCAGGCGGCAGCGGCCTGCGGATCGTCGGCCAGCGCGCCGTGGGCCACCTGGCGGGTGGTCTCCAGCATGAGGAACCGCGGTTCGCCGGAGCGGCCCGCGATCTGGAGCAGCAGGCTGTGCCGGCCCAGCGTCGCCAGCATCGCCGCGATCGCATCCCGTTCCACGCCGAGCAAGGGTGCGAAGGCCTCCGCCGTTTCCAGCGAGAACCCACCCTCACAGAGACCCAGCCAGCGCCACAACGACCGCTCCGGGGCAGGGAGGAGATCGACACTCCATTCCACCGTCGCCTGGATGGTGCGATGGCGGGAGGGAGCGTCGCGCGGACCGCTGTCGAGCAGGCTCATCCGGTGGGACAGCCGCTCCGCCAGGACACGCGGCGGGAACTGGGCGCTGCGGGAGGCCGCCAGTTCGATGGCGAGTGGCAGGCCGTCGAGCCGCCGGCAGATGTCGGCCACGTCCGCCACATTCGAGGCGGTCAACCGGAACGCGTCGAAGACCGCGCTCGCCCGTTCGACGAACAACTGGACTGCCGGCGATGCGCTGGCATCGGCCACGCTGAGGTGGGCATGACGCTCCGGCAGGGAGAGCGGCTGCACGCGGAGGATGTGTTCGCCGGAGATATCGAGCGGCACGCGGCTGGTCACGAGCAGGCGGAGACCGGGGCATCGTTCCAGCATCCGCGCGAAGAGGGACGCGCCCTCGACCACATGCTCGGCATTGTCGATCACCAGGAGCAACGGGCGGTCGCCGATGCTCGCGGTCAGGACCTGCACCACCGGCCGGCCCGGGATCGCCTCCAGCCCCAGCGCCCGCAGGACGGCCTGGGGCACGAGCGAGGCGTCGGTGATCGGGGAGAGCGGCACGAACCGGACGTCGAGGTTGCCCCCCGCCAGCATGCTCGCGCCAACCGCGAGGGCGAGCCGCGTCTTCCCCACACCGCCCGGTCCGAGCAGGGTCACGAGCCGGACGGTGTCGTCCGCCAGGAGGGCGCCGATGGCGGTGATCTCCCGGTCGCGCCCGACCAGCGCCGTGGTGGGGGCGGGGAGGCGATCGCCGCCGTAGAGCCCGCCCACATCGACGGCCTGGACGGAGTCACCCTCCTCAGGTTGGGCCAGCATCTCCACGGGATCACCTCGAACCATCGCTGCCATCGATTGCGGCCGCAGCCAACGCCACAGCCACAACGGCCGGTCTGGACCCCTTGGCCTCCATCATACGGCCCGGGCCGGGCGAATGGGCATCCATCATGCAGGGATTCGGGCCGACGGCCGATCCTGGCGCCCGAAAAACCTGGTACGCATTCTCAGGAACGAACCGCTTGCAGCCGGAATTGGGTATACTGGCGGGTATCGTCTGCCTGTCGAATTCCTGGCCCGCCGGGCGAGTCCCAACAGCACCGTCGCCCACGGCACCGAACCCCCAACGACCCTCCGGAGAACGACGAATGTTCCGATGCAAAGTCTGCGGCTGGATCCACGATGGCGCGACACCGCCGGACGAGTGTCCCTCCTGCGGCGCACCGGCGGATCGCTTCCGCGCGATGGATTCCGCCGAAGTCGGGATGACCGCGCGCGAACTCGCCTCGCTCGGCATCGTGGGGCAGGGGTTCGATCGCATCGAGGTGGAGGACAGCCGGCGCATCCGCCTGCTCGCCTTCGTCGATGCCTCCTTCTTCTCGCCGTTCACCATCCGCTCGGGCAAGCGATACCCGGTCTACACCGGCGATCCGCAGTGGTTCTCGGACAACATCCCGTGCATGACGGCCTGCCCGAGCCACACCGATATCTCCCGCTACATCGCCCTCATCGCGGATGGCCGCTACGCCGACAGCTACGAGCTGAACCGGGAGCACAATGTCTTCCCGGGCTGCCTTGGCCGCATGTGCGCCCGCCCCTGTGAGGAGGCCTGCCGCCGCAAGGAAGTCGATGCCCCGATCGGCATCTGCTACCTGAAGCGCGTCGCCGCCGACTACCGCGGCGAGACCCGGCGCGAATCGCCGCCGCCGCCCAATGGCAAGTCCGTCGCGATCGTCGGCGCTGGCGTCTGCGGGATGACCGCCGGCCGCCAGCTGGCGCGCAAGGGCTACTCGGTCGACATCTACGAGCGCTTCCCGGTGCCGGGCGGCGTGATGTGGACAGGCGTGCCGGAATGGCGCCTCCCGCGCGACGTGATCGCTGAGGAGGTCGCCCAGATCACCGATCTCGGCGTGCGCATCCACTACAACATGGAAGTCGGCAAGGACATCCAGCTCAGCACGCTCAGCGAGGAGAACGACGCCGTCCTGCTCGCCGCCGGTTGCCAGACGGCGACCGACATGGGCATCCCCGGCGAGCACCTGGAAGGCGTCGTCTCCGGGCTCCAGTTCCTGGAGGATGTCGCGCTCGGGCAGAAGGATGTCTGGGTCGGCAAGCACGTCGTCACCGTCGGCGGTGGCTTCACCTCGATGGACTGCGTGCGCACGGTGCTCCGCCTCGGCTCCGAGACCTCGATCATGACCTATCGCCGGACGATCCAGGAGATCCCGGTCGATGAGATCGAGCTGGAGGAGGCCGAGATCGAGGGTGTGGACATCCAGTTCCTCGTCACGCCGCTCGAGGTGATCGGCAACAGCGAGGGCAAGGTGATCGGGCTGCGCATCGTCCGCAACGAGCTGGGCGAGCCGGACGCCTCCGGACGCCGCCGCCCGGTGCCGATCCCCGGCTCCGAGGAGATCCTGAACTGCGACATGGTGATCGTCGCCATCGGCCAGAAGCAGGACAACCGCTTCCTGGGTGACATGTTCGCGAAGACCGACCGCCGGGGCGTGCCGCTCCTGGACCAGAACCTCAAGAGCGAGGTCGACAACATCTGGGCGGCCGGCGACTACGTGATCAACCCGACGAACTTCATCTCCTCCATCGGTGAAGGCAAGCGCGTGGCCGACCTGATCGACCAGGAACTGCGCGGCGCCCTCCCGAAGATGAAGGAGATGGAGATCACCCGCATCCCGACCGAATTCGTCTCCACCCCGAACTCGCTCCTCTCCGAGGGTGTGGCCGAGTGGACGATGACGGCGATGAGCCGCCGCCTCGTCTGGGGCGACGACTACGCCGGGGTCGGGCGCCAGGTGATGCCGGTGCTGCCGGCGGCGGAACGCGGGATCGGGACGTTCGACAACACGCTGGAAAGCGAACTCGGGTACACGAAGCCCATCGGCTTCGAGGAAGCGAAGCGCTGCCTCCAGTGCCAGCTGAACATCTTCATCGACGGCAACCGCTGCATCCTGTGCAACTCCTGCGGCGATGTCTGCCCGCACGAGTGCATCGAGATGATCTCGCCGGAGCGGATCTACAGCATCGACAACGATGTGGAGATGGCGGAGCTGGCCCGGGCGGAACTGGGCCCCTTCGCGGCAGCCATGGTGATCGACGAGCGGTCGTGCATCCGGTGCGGCCTCTGTGTGGACTGGTGCCCGACTGAGTGCCTGACGATGGATCACTTCCGCCTCACCCCGGCGGAAGCCCGCGAGAGCGTGGACCTCGCCATCGTCGCGGACTGACGCCACACGTCACGATATGCTGATCGAAGGGGGACGATGCGCGCGGCATCGTCCCCCTCTCGCATTCGTCACCAGGGGGGGCACGCCACATGCTGCATGCTCACCATGCCTGATGCCCTCACCATCCTGACCACCGCCATCGAGACGCAGGAAACCATCCTCCGGGCGAGCATCCCGGACGACCGGGATGCCGCGCTCGTCGCCCTCGTCCGCGCGCAGGACCGGCTGCTGGACGGCCTCGACACCACACAACCACCGCCCTTCGACCCGATCCACGGCAGCAGGCTTGCGAATCCCGGTGGATCGCTCGCCCTCAGCCTCGTGCTTCAACCCGATCCCATACCCGTAGATGCGGCCCTTGTGGCCGCCAGACATCACATTCCGGATGTTCCCGCATCG
>JBQCJS010000561.1:0-4819 GCA_051952485.1 Thermomicrobiales bacterium
AAGCCGAAGAGCAGGCTCATGATGAAACTGGTGCGGTATTGCATCTCGCCCCGGATGGAGGCGAGGCTGGTGTGCCAGCAGATCGAGAGCAGCGTCATCTCATCCTCCCTGCACGACGAGGCGGTGCTGCGCCCGGTTCCACACCTGACCCGCCGCGATGCCCAGCAGCACCAGCCAGAGCGCCTGGATGCCGATCGCCCGCCACATCGCGCCGCCGGTGGCCTGCTCGGTGTAGATCGAGGCGGGGAGGTAGGCGATGGCCTGGAACGGCAGCCATTCGGAGACCGTCCGCAGCGGGCCGGGCATGAACCAGAGGGGGATCAGCGACCCGGCGAAGAAGCTCCCGATCAGCCCGACCATGCTCCGCATGCCGCTGATGTTGAGCAGCCAGAACGACGAGAGCCCCACCAGCAGCCAGATCTCGATGCTGACCGCGAAGGCGAGGCCGACACTGAGCAGGAAGCCGAGCAACGCACCCGGCGAAGGCGGCGTCAGCGATCCGAGGAGCAGCAGGCCGGGCACCACCACGACCAGCAGGAGCCACCGCCCGATCGAATGGCCCAGCTCCAGCGCCAGCATCTGCCGGATGAAGCCGATCGGGCGCACCATGTCGACGGCGACCTGGCCATCCTCGATCCGGGTGTTGATCTCGTCGGCGATGATCGGGTAGATCATGAAGTTGATCATGCCGACCACCGTCAGGTAGGTGATCATCGTGTCCACGGAGACGCCGTTCACCTGCCCGGCCCCGCCATAGACGGCCTTCCAGATCGCCGTCACCAGCAGCAGCTGGAAGAAGACCTGCAGGATGCCGAGGTAGAGCCACGTCCGGAAGGCGTAGGTGCGCCGGATGCCCATCCGGAAGATGTCGCGCAGGCCGGGGTTGAATGTGCGGTCCATGAAGGAGCGGGGGTGGGGATCTGGCTGCGCGATCATGCGACCACCTCCCGTGCCTCGTAGATCTGGCGGATGATCCCCTCCATCGCCGGTTCGCGCACGGCGAGGTCGGCGATCGGGGTGCGGGCGGCGATGGCGGCGATGAGATCGCTCACCGCGACCTGCTCCGGCCGGACCTCGAACGAGGCGCGCATCCCCTCGTGGCTGACGACGCTGACGCCGGGCGACAGGTCGCGCAGGACGCTCTCCAGCGCCGCGATACCCTCGCCGCTGACGGTGACGTCGAGCAGGCGGGTGGGGGCGAAGCGGCGTTTCAGCTCGGCGGCCTGCCCGTCGAAGAGCACCCGGCCCTGGTCGATGATGACGATGCGCTTGCAGAGCCGTTCGACATCCTCCAGGTCGTGGGTCGTCAGGAGGACGGTCGTCCTGCGGTCGCGGTTCATCTCCTCGATGAAGGTGCGGATGCGCTCCTTGGCGACGATGTCGAGGCCCACGGTCGGTTCGTCCAGGAAGAGGATCGGCGGGCGGTAGAGGACGGCGGCGGCGAGGTCGCCGCGCATCCGCTGGCCGAGGCTGAGCTGGCGCACCGGGGTCTGGAGGAACGGCCCCATGTCCAGCAGCTCGGTGAGCTGGTCCATGCTCCGGCGATAGTCGGCCTCGCCCATGCGGTACATGCGGCCGATCAGGCGCAGCGATTCCTGGAGGGGCAATGCCCACCAGAGCTGGGTTCGCTGCCCGAAGACGACCCCCATGTTCATCGCGTTGGCCTCGCGTTGCTCCCACGGCACGAGCCCGGCGATGCGGACCTCGCCGGTGGTGGGCACGAGGATGCCGGTGAGCATCTTGATCGTGGTGGACTTCCCGGCGCCGTTCGGGCCGAGGTAGCCGACGATCTCCCCTTCGTCCACGGCGAAGGAGACGCCATCGACGGCGCGGATCGTCTCGGTCTCGCGGGTGACGAGGGTGCGGAGGGCGGAGAAGCGACCGGGAACGGCCTTTGTCCGCGTGAAGTCCTTGACGAGGTGATCTGCCTGGATGATGGGCACGACAAACACTCCTCCCTGCTGGCAGGGCGATTCCTGTCCCCGCATGGGGGAGGACGGGATCGGGTGGGGAGGGTTAGCGTGGTGCCATCGGCGAAACCTCGGATTGGGGCGATTCGATCTCGGGCGCTACGATACCACACCCTTCGGGCGCGGTGGCGTCCCTGCGCGCCCGGCGTCGGGATGATCCGGCATGCCGTGGGGACCGTAGCCATGCAGGCGCGGCCAGAGGCCCGCCGCGATGTAGTAGAGGTTGACGATCACCTGCATGATCGCGACGGTCGCCAGCATCATCCCGGTCTGCAGGGCGGGAACCGCCTTCACCGGCATCGAGTAGGCGAGGACGACGCGCAACGCCGCGTCGATCAGCAGCGCGATCCCCCACATGATGGTCGTGACGCGCCAGATCCGGCGGAACCCGGCATCGTGGTCCCAGAGGTAGTCCCAGATCGGTTTCGTGCGGAAGCGGCCTTCGAGCAGGGGTTTCGTGAACCGGTAGGTGAGAGGGCGCTCGCCGCGCAGGCTGGCAAGGAACCATCCACCCATCATCGCCGTGAGCACGCTCTCCCTGGCCAGCAGGAAGCGGTCGCTGCCGCTGACGAAGGCAATCGCCCCGCTGGCGATGGTCAGCAGGAACATGACGAGCGCCACCTCGTTGCGCTCGCCGCGTAGCCAGGAGACCGTGCCGCTGGCGATCGAGTAGAGCGCCGAGGCCAGCAGGGCGATGTAGAGGCTGGTGCCTTGGCCGATGAGCAGGTAGAAGATGCCCAGCGGAATCGCGAAATCCAGCACGAACCAGAGGATGCGGCCGATGGCGGGCATCCGGGCGCGAATGCCCGGCGAAGGGGGTGGCGGTGAGATGGTTGTCGGGATCATCGGGTGCTCCGGTCCGCTCACGAGTCCGCTACCGTTGCCCTGGTGAAGATCGCCACGAGTTCGGCTGCGTACTGCGTGAGGTCGAGGTCGGGTTGGGCGAGCTGCAGGAAGGGGATGCCATCCAGCGAACGCTGGATCGTGGTGGCCATCACCTCGATGTCGAAGGGCCGGAAGTCACCGGTCTCCTGGCCCCAGCGCAGGACATCGGTGATGCCTCCCTGGGCGCGCTGCTGGTCCTCGTCGCTCCAGGCGAACCCTCCGTGCAGGAAGATCGACGAGAGGACGCGCACGCGTGATCCCTGCGTCTGCATGTACCCGGTCAGCCCCTCGATGTAGGCGACCAGCGCGGCAGGGGGCGAGGTGGCGCGGTCCCGCATCCAGGCGGTCATGAAGGCGCTGAGATCGGCGACGATCGTTCCGGCGATGGCGGTGGTGAGGTCCTGCTTGCCGGCGAAGTGATAGGAGATGAGGCCGGTGCTGCTGAGGCCGGCCCGCTTCGCGATGCGGGCGAACGATGCCTGCGGATAACCGTCCTCCGCGATGGTGGCGATGGCGGCGTCGACGATCTGGGCGCGGCGGGCGGCCTCGGTGACGGTCGGGGTGCGGGAGTCCTTGCGCCGGGAGCGCGTCTGATTTGCTTGCATGAGCAAATAATAGCACGGTTGAGCAATTTGTCAATCGGAGGCGATGGGCCGTACCGCATGGCCGGAGCGATACCGCCTGGGGGCGCAGCGCGGCCGTCGTGATGCTCCACGCGTCGGCGTATTACCCGCAGGGATTGACAAACGGAACGGGCGTGCATACGCTAGCGCATAGGTTCGATAGTTGCATGCCGTCCCCGGACGGAATGCGGATCGGATCACATCACAACGACAACCACTGGCGATGACAGGGACGAGTACCCGGCAGGGTGGAGACAGAGAACCGCGGTTGCTGTGAAGCGGGCTCAGGAATGCCGGAGAAAAAGACCCTCGAGCTGCGCCCCCAACCCTCCCCGGAGGCAGTAGGCGGCGACGGGACGGTTCGCAGGAACCGGCGGCTCCCGTTACAGGGCCACTGCATCACGCCCGCATTGTCGCTGGCGTCGTGCAGGCAAGGTCGCAGGGCGTGAGCCCGCGGCAAACAGGGGTGGTACCACGGGCCAACACCGCTCGTCCCCGGTTCAAGGGGGATGGCGGTGTTTCTGTATGCCTGGCATGCAGTGGCCGTCCCACATCTTGCGCGCAGGTGCGAATCCTCATCCCGCACGTCGCGTGTTTGCCGCAGCCACGGAGGCCCACGATGAGACCCCGACCAACGACACCCTTCCCCAGATCCGGCGAGCGGAGGGATTCCCCGTCCGTACGATCCCGGACCTTCCTCCCCAACCTCCTGAAACACACCTCCAAGCGCTGCGCCTGAGACGGGTGACGCCTCCGCGTCATCGGCGGGCCGATGCCATCCGTCGATGGCGGTCCGCGCGTCTCAGGCTTCCAGGGTCCCGCCTCGGGATCGGCCACCCGCGGCCGGTTCCGGAGTTCCGTATTCCCGGAATTACCCCCCCCATCGCTTGAGAGGAACCTTCCCGTGACCACGACCACCCCCACGACCACCACGCCCGCAATCGCCCCGGCCACCCTCGACCTGCGCGGCACCTGGACCGCCCTCATCACCCCGTTCCGCGACGGGCAGCTCGACGAGCCCGCCCTCCGCAATCTCGTGGAGACGCAGGTCGCCGGTGGCGTCACCGGCGTCGTCGCCTGCGGGTCCACCGGCGAGACGCCGACGCTCTCCCTGGACGAGTTCACCCGCACCATCTCGATCGTGATCGCGCAGGCCGCCGGGCGCATACCGGTCATGGTCGGCACGGGCTCCAACGACACGGCGACGGTCGTCCAGCGCACGCACCTCGCGCGGGAGCTGGGCGCGGCCGCCGCGCTGGTGGTCATGCCCTGGTACAACAAGCCGACCCAGGAAGGCCTCTTCCAGCACATCCGCCACATCGCGGGCCAGACCGACCTGCC
>JBQCJS010000562.1:0-3729 GCA_051952485.1 Thermomicrobiales bacterium
GTCTCGTATACCGTGACGGTTCGCAGCAACATCCGGAACGATCGTCACGAAGGGCCCATCGTGGCCCGTAGGGGCGATCACAAGGATCGCCCCTACACGCTATGGCCCTCTGTGCCGCAGGCTCGGGGACGGGAGGGAACCTCGGGAATTCCCGATGCCTGCCCGAGGCTCCCGGCCACGCGCCGAGCTCCCCGGCTCGGGCCAGCTCGGCGCGTGCCCCGCTCCCTCGGGATGACACGGCAGGCACTCCGGACGAGGGGTGCTCGTCAGACCCCCAGGTCGAGGTCGAGGCTGATATCCAGCGATCCCGCCGAGTGCGTCAACGCCCCCACGGAAATCAGGTCGACGCCTGTCGCCGCGATCTCCGGAATCCGCGCCAGCGTGATCCCACCGGACGCCTCCAGCAACACCCCCGGCGCCACGGCGTCCCGGCGCGATGCCGCCTCCGCCATCGTCGCGGTGGGCATGTTGTCCAGCATCACGATATCCGCGTCCGCCGCCAGCGCCTGCTCCAGTTCGTCCAGCGTCGCCACCTCGACCTCCACCCGCAGGGTGTGGGGAGCCAGCTCGCGCGCAGCGGCGATCGCCTTCGCGATCCGGTCCGGTCCGCCGATCGCGGCCAGGTGGTTGTCCTTGATCAGGATGCCGTCCGCCAGCCCGAAACGATGGTTGTGCCCCCCACCGTGCCGGACCGCGTGCTTCTCCAGCATCCGCATCCCCGGCGTCGTCTTCCGCGTATCGACGATCCGCGCCGTCGTGCCCGCCGTCGCCGCGACGTAGGCCGCGGTGATCGTCGCCACGCCGGAGAGCCGCTGCATGAGGTTCAGCGCCGTGCGTTCCGCGATCAGGATGCTCCGCGCCGACCCCGCCAGGCGGACGATGGGCGTCGGGTTCGTCACGCGGTCGCCATCCGCCACCAGTGGCGTGAAGGCGATGGCCGGATCGACCCGCGCGAAGACGAACCGCGCCACCTCGATGCCCGAGATGACGCCGTCCTGCTTCGCCAGCATCACGCCGGTCGCCATCCGGTCGGCGGGGACCGTCGCCAGGGTCGTCACATCACCGGTGCCAATGTCCTCCTGCAAGGCGAGATCGACGATCTCCTCCAGCCCGAAGGAGCGGGGAGCCGTCAGCAAGGATGCGGGGGCGGCGAGCGAAGGGGTCGCGGTCACGAGGGCGTGTCCTTTCCCGGGGATGGAGGGGTCGACGGGGTGATCGGCTGGCTGGTGAGGGCGCCGGTGGAACCGCCCTTGAAGCGCAATCCCGGGGCGTGCCACCCGATGCGGTAGCGCACGGCGCCGGAAGGATGGACGCGCCGCCCGACGAGCTTGAACCCGCATGCCTTGTAGAAGGGCAGGCCCTCCTCGTCGGTCTCGGCGGTGAGCGGGCGCTTGCCAGAGCGACGAAGGGCATCGGTCAGCATCGCCCGGCCGATCCCGCGTTTCCGGTGCGCCTCCGCCACGGCGATGAGGGCGATCGTGTTCGCCATGCCGTCGCGCCGGATACCGTAGGCGCCCACCAGGACGCGATCGACGTAGGCGCCGTAGATCGCGGCATCGGCGGCCGCGCGCAGCTCCGCGATGATGCCGGCCGCCGCCTCGGATGTCCCCGCGCCGGTGGCCGGGGCGAGGATGGCGGCGGCGTTCGTCTCATCGTGCGCGGGCAAGGCGCGAATCTCGAAGTGGCTGCCCGGATCGATGAAGATCAGGTTCTCGGCGGGTGTATCCGCCGGGTGATTGGTGGGATCGTCCATCATGCGTCCCCGATTCTCGCCAGGCGTGGCATCCTGCTCCCGACCGACACGCGGCCGGTGCCTCCATACAGACGTCCCGTTGGGCGGGGCGACCGCTGGGGGGTCGCCCCACGCGCAATGCCCTACAGCGACAGGAGCTTCGCGAAGGGTTCCTCATCCTCGTACGGACCGATCAGCGACAGACTCATGCGATCCTCGCGGATCAGCTCGGCGGCGAGCGACTGGACATCCTCCACCGTCACCGCGTCGATCAGTTCCATCACCTCTTCCGGCGTCTTGATCTCGCCGTAGGTCGCTTCCTGGCTGCCGATCCACGACGCCACGGAGCGGCTGTCCTCCAGGCCCATCAGCAGGCGGCCCTTGCGCAGGGTCTTCGTGTGCTCCAGTTCCTCGGCGGACACCGGCACATCGCGCAGCTTCACCAGCTCGCCCATCACCGCCTCGACGGCCTCCTCGACCCGTTCGAGATCGGTGCCGGCGTAGATCACGCCCTGCCCGACATCCTCGTAGCCCCGGAAGTAGCCATAGACGGAATAGACCAGGCCACGCTTCTCCCGGATCTCCTGGAAGAGCCGGGAACTCATGCCGCCGGAGAGGATCGCCTCGATCGTCGCCTGGGCGTAGCGCCGCTCGTCGCGGTAGGAGACGGCCGGGAAACCGATGCAGAGATGCGCCTGCTCCGTGTCGCGGTTCAGGATCGCGATCCGCTTGGCATCCTGCGTGACCGTGACGACGTTCGCGACGTTCGGCTCCCCACCGGGGGCGAGGTCGCCGAAGTGCTTCTCGGCCAGCGCGACGATGTCCTCATGCCGCACGTCGCCGCCCGCCGCGATCACCAGCCGCTCCGGCGTGTAGTTGCGCGCCAGGAAATCGACCAGCGTCGCGCGGTCCATCGCCCGCACGGTCTCCTCGGACCCGGCGATATCGCGCCCGATCGGGTCCTTGCCCCACACCGTCTGGTCGATCAGGTCGTGGACGAGATCCTCCGGGATGTCCTGTGTGGAGCGGATCTCCTCGATGATGACCTTCCGCTCCTTGCCGATCTCGGTCTCGTCGAAGAGCGAGTTGCGGATCATGTCGGAGAGGACATCGAAGGCCAGCTCGGTGTGGGTGCTGGGCACCTTGCACCAGTAGGAGGTCGATTCCCGCCCGGTGGCGGCGTTGACGATGCCGCCCACCCCCTCGATCTCCTCCGAGATCGTGAGCGGGTCGGGCCGGCGCTCGGTCCCCTTGAAGAGCATGTGCTCCAGGAAGTGGGAGACGCCGGCCACCGGGTCCGGCTCCACGCGGGACCCGACGTTATAGGAGAAGATCAGGCTCGCCGACCGCACCCCGGACATCGGCCCGGTGACGACGCGAACCCCGTTCGCGAGCGTGCTCTTGAGGTAGAGCGGCGCATCGCCGGCACGTCCCCCGCCGGCGGTGATCTCCGCGGCGGAGGCCATCCCCCGAACGAGCGCCGGGCGGCCGGCGGGGAGAAGCGCCCCCGGGAGGCCGGGCGTGGCACGAATGGCCCAGGGGCGGGATAGCGAGCGACCAGAGGACGAATGAATCAACCGGAATCTCCTTCTCTTTCCGCCGGACGGCGGGGAGAGGGCAAAGGCGGGACACCATGCCGACAGATCGGGACATGTCGATGCACGCAGGGTACCGCGAATCGCGCTTCCTGACAGGGCAACCAGCCTGTCCGAATGCCCAGTCATGCCCGCCCGAGGCGGCGACTGCCGCCTGTCGGACCATCAGTCCCTTCTGCCAGGCGCCTCGCAAGTCTGCCCTTCGAGATCCCCAGCCCGGCATTCCGCGCGAAACCCATCCACGCGATCGTCCTCACGCCGAATGCTCTCCCGTACATCACGGTAGCTCCCGGACTTTACGGTCTGGCCGTCACCCCATCGCGGACCAACAGCCCTTGGGCTCATCGCAGCGCCCTTCGCCATTCCCTTCGCCGAAGCACGAGGGATCATTGAATCCCCCCT
>JBQCJS010000563.1:0-4062 GCA_051952485.1 Thermomicrobiales bacterium
CCGCAATGACGCCGCCCCCCACAAACGACCGGACTGTCAAGCGATTCGGTCGGACCACTTCGTAGGGCGAACTCTCGCAGCTGCGGCCGGTGGTTCGCCGAGATCTCAGCGCAATGCCAGGTTAGTCTGGACAGTCCGCTGAGCGCGCCTCCGCGTGCCCGGTGTGGTCGCCGGAGAACGCTCGGCGTGTGGTTCGCCGTCAAAGGGTGCCGCTGGTGCGTCTTTCGATCCCCGCCCCTCCCCACTCACTTCTCGGTCCTCACTTCTCTCTTCCTATCCGTATAGCTCCGCGCGGACGGCCTCGCCGAGGCGGCGCACCCCTTCGGTGATCCGTTCCGGGGTCACCGTCGAGAAGCTGAGGCGGATGCGGTTCTTCCCCGACTTGTCGTGGTAGAACCAGTCCCCCGGGAAGAAGACCGTGCCCTGCGCGGCGGCGGCGTGGGCGAAGGTGTCAACATCGAACGATTCCGGCAGGGTGATCCAGATGAAGAACCCGCCCTCCGGCTCCGACCAGGTGACCTCCTCCGGCATGTACTCGGCCAGGGCGCCCAGCATCGCATCGCGGCGCGGGCGATACACCTCGCGGGCGCGGACGATGCGGTCGTCCAGCTCGGTGCGCGCGGCCTCCAGCACGGTGCGCTGGGTGATGCGGTCGTTGGAGATGTCCATCACCTCGCGGGCGGAGAGCATCATCGCCAGGATGTCGGACGGCGCGGCGACCCACCCGGTGCGGATGCCCGGCGCGATCGTCTTGGAGAACGTGCCGAGGTAGATCACCCGGTTGTCGAACGCCTTCACGGCCGGAACCGCCTCGCCGTCGTAGCGCAGCTCCACATACGGGTCATCCTCGAGGATGGCGACGTTGTGCTGGCGTGCGAGGTCGATCAGGCGCTGGCGGCGCTCCACCGGCATCGTGATCCCGGTCGGATTGTGGAAGGTCGGGATGGTGTAGATGAGCTTGGCGCGCGGCTCGCGGGCGAGCACCTCCGCCAGGGCATCCATGTCCATGCCGTGTTCGTCGATCGGCACGCCGACGATCGTCGCTTCGTAGGTGGCGAAGGTCTCCAGGGCGCCGAGGAAGGTCGGTTCCTCCACGATCACGACATCGCCCGGATCGAGGAAGACGCGGCAGGCGAGTTCGATCCCCTGCGTGCTGCCTGCCGTCACCAGCACCTCGCTGGCGTCCACGTGGGCGCCGAGGCGGTCCATGCGCCGGGCGATCACCTCGCGCAGGGCCGGCACGCCCTGCTGGTCCCCGTAGGCCAGCACATCCAGCGCATTCGCCCAGACGTTCCGGGAGGCCTCCTGCATCAGGTCGAGCGGGATCGCTTCCTTGGCCGGGGAGCCGTCCCCGAAATAGATCGGGTCCGGATGCTGCTTCAGCAGCCCGAGGATGTCGGTCCAGATCGAGCTGCCGCCGTAGGCCTTCGTGCGGGTGGCGAATCGCGGTCGCACGCGATCCGCGCCGGTACGGGCATCGACGGTGAGCGCGCCGATATCGGCGGCGGAGGAGACCTCGTCGCTCGTGGTGGACAGGGCGGTGGCTCCGGATGTGGTGGTGGTCGTCGTCGTGGTCATGATGTTCCCCTTGGTGCCCGGTGATCCCTCGGCCGAGGGGCCAGGAGTGTCTGCCTGCATGGCGGTGCGGATCGGATGATCGAGATCGAAGGGATGCACAGCGCCGTGCGCCCGCCGGGTCCCGCGTCTGTCAGGTGGGACGCGATGGATCGGTGCAGAGAGCCTTCCTGGTGAAGGCTCGCCTCGGGATGCCTGTATCGAGCCGGTCGATCGGGACGATCGCGGGTCGATCAGGCGCGGGTAGGGGGATCGATCAGCTTGACCATCAACGGGTGGCCATAGAGGAAGTGGCGCAGTGGGTGGGGATGGCTCGAGGGCGCAGCGGGATCGGCCGGTACGACATCCGGCGAAGCGGCGCGGGTGATGCTGGTGAATCCGTCGATCACGGCGGCGTCCCGTCTCACGGGGAATGGGTCCCCTCTCCTCGTCCACGAACGGCACGACAGCGGGTCGGCGCGTCCTTCCCGCCATGATAGGCGGGGGAACACGCCCCGCGCAACCGCTTCTCCGGATGCGGACGCACGGTCATGGCGCATGCCTGCGCGGAGCGGATGCCTTCGCCCCTTGCCAGAATGTCACAATCTGCCTATCATCTTCTGTGTACGTACACCCTGATGGCAGCGAGCACGCATCCGGGTGGGGGCTGACCGGATTCTTGGGGAATCCGGGACGGCATCGTTGGAGAGGGACCATGGGGACATCGAACCACCACCACCGCGCCCGCGTAGGCGCGCCTGCGTTCGTGCATCCCGACGATCGGGTGGATATCCACGAACGCTGGGACAGCAAGGGATGTGTGGTCTTGCACCGCTACGAGCATCCGATCGACATCGCCGAGCATCCAGGCATCTGGAGCGAGCGGCGCCGGATCGGGCATCGCGGGGATAGCAGCGACGGCATCGTGGGGATGTACGCCGATCGCACCCTGCGCCAGGGGATCCGGTTCCGGGGACACGACCGGTCGCAGGCGGAAGCCGTGCGGCGAAGTCATGGCGTGGCGTTGGTGGCCGATCCCGTCCCGCTCGGACGGGCATCGGGCGCGCACTATCGGGCGAGACGGCAGGTGAAGGCGGAGATGCGGCGCGTTCGTCGCGAGCAGGGGAGTGGGGTCATGTCGGGGAATGGTGGTGGCGGTGTGGTGACGCGGACGGATGCGGCGAGGCGGGCATGGTGGTTGCCGGTGGCGCCCCGGCAGGCGGTGGTGGCCGGGTTGGCGGCGGTCCTGCTGTTGCTCGGGACGTTCGCGACCAGCTTCGCGCAGCAGTATCGCTACGAGGTCCAGGAGGGCGACACCATCGAATCGATCGCCGAGATGTTCGGCGTCGACGCCCAGGCAATCCGCCAGTCGAGCTACCTGCCGAACGGCGACAGCCTCGTGGCGGGCCAGGCGATCGTGATCCCGGGCGTGGGCCAGACGCCGGATGAGGCCGCGCAGGAGGCCGCCGCCAACGAGGGCACGAGCCCCTGGGCTGTCACCGCGCACTGGGTGCAGTACGGCGAGACGATCAACAGCATCGCCGCCGAGTACGGGCTCACCGCCGAGGCGCTGATCTCCTTCAATGGCATCACCGATGTCTACGACATCCAGCCGGGCACGCGGATCGTCATCCCGCCCTCCCGCGATGCCTCCAGCGGGAACCAGGTCTTCAACCCCGCGGTCGCGGTGCAGGGCGTCCCGACCTACAAGCAGTCGCGCAACCTCAGCTGCGAGTTCGCCGCGGTTCACATCGCGACGGCGGCCTTCGGTAACGCGATCCCGGAAGATGTCTACATCGCCAACACGCCGATCACCAAGAACCCGCATAACGGCTATCGCGGCAACATCGATGGCTGGTGGGGCAACACGAATGACTACGGCATCTACGCCGAGGCACTCGTGCCGATCCTGAACCAGTGGGGCTTCGTCGGCGAGACCTTCTATTCCGAGGGCGCGACCGGCCAGCTCACCGCGCACCTGGACGCCGGGCATCCGGTGGTCGTCTGGCTGGGCTTCTGGGGAGACACCCGGGTCCGCCTGACCGATGACGGCTCCTACAGCGTCGCGTCCGGCATGCACGTCGTGACGGTCTGGGGCTACGACGAGAACGGCGTCTACGTCTCCGATCCCGCGAAGGCCGAGTACGAGTTCTTCGACTGGAACACCTTCATCGCGATGTGGAAGGTGCTGGACGGCCAGTCGCTGGCGGTCTACCCGGCGCAGTAACCGGAGTCGTTCTTGCCTCGGCGTGCACGCAGACGATCCCCGCTGGACATGCTCTAGCGGGGATCGTCGTTCCCCCGTCCATCGATCGCCTGATCCCGAATCCGGGTGAGCCGGTGGCGGCACTCGCACCGGGAATGTGGCGGGGAACGGGCGAACCGTGCCGATAGCGGCCCGCGAGGATCGCGACGACGCGATGCAACCAGCGATGCCCTGCGACGTCACTGGATCTGGTTCAGGCCGCCTGCTCCACATCCATCTCCGCGCCGCCCAGCGTCTCCACG
>JBQCJS010000564.1:0-3370 GCA_051952485.1 Thermomicrobiales bacterium
CGACATCCACCACGCCATCGACCACCCGCACGGCGGACTGGTCATCCAGCGCGTAGGTCGTCCCCGGCATCTTCGCCGCCCAGACCGGCGCGTTCACCTCCGACGCCTCGCGGTGATCCGCCTCCGCGTAGTGCGGGATGATCGCGAAATCGACCAGCCCCGCCCCGTTCGCCGTCGCGAAGGTCAGGATCAGGTCGCCCTCCGGCACGGTGAAGGCCACTTCCTCGGTCGTCAGCGGCGTCGCGATGGTGTCGGGCAGGCCGAGGTAGGTCTCCCCAAAGAACGTCGCCGCCGCGATCGACCCGCCGCTCACGCCCACATAGACCATCTCCGGCCGCAGCGTCGGCAGCACGTCGTTCAGCCCGGACTCCCGCATCCAGTAGGCGATGTAGTGCGGGTGTCCCCCCCAGACCAGCAAGGCGTCGGCCGCTTCCAGCGTCGGCACCCACGCCTCCCGGCTGATCGAGGGCAGCGCCGTCAATTCCAGCAGGCCGACAGACTCCCAGCCCAGCGCGGCGAGCGGCCCCCCGATCTGGCCGTGCAGCATCTGGTAGGCGTAGTTCACGCCGCCCGGAAAGGGGTAGATCCCCGAGACCACGAGCAACACCCGGGACTCCGCGATCGGCTTGCCCAGCATCTCCACGAGTGCCCGCTCGATGCTGGGATTGGTGATGCCATTGGAGGTAAGGAGGAGCTTCATCCTGGTTGGTCCTTTGGGAATCTCGCCACGGGCGTGCCACGACCACATCGGTCTGCCCCGAGCATAGGCGCTCCCGGCGACCGTCGCTTCTTCCCGCTTGCGCGCGCCGTCCGCTGAACGACGCGCCCGCACCAGCACGAAGGCCGGGACGGCCCTGCAGCGCATCCCGGCCTTCGTTCAAGGCTCGCCGATTCGTCCGTCGATTTCCGGAAATTCCGGCTAGAACTCCTCGTGGAGGTACGGCGCCACGAACGGGAACATCCGGCGCAGCGTCGCCTGCGCCGCCTCGTCCGGATCGCCCCATCCCCGGAACGGGAAGTCCGCCGGGTTCTGCCCGGTGAAGACGAGCGACGACACCCCCTGGATCGTGATCATAGACGCCGCCTCGGCCCGGGCGTCCGGTGCGGCCTCCACCGTCAGCCGCCCGTCCCGGCCCGTGAACCGGAAGAGCCCGGTGTTCCACGGCGCGTAATCGTCCGCGATCTGGAGCAGGATCTCACCGTCTCCCGCGCCGATCCCCGTCAGCCCTGCCACATCGATCACCCGGCCCATCGGCGCCGGCCACGCCACCGCGTCCGCCGTGGAGACCGTCTCCGCCAGGTCGCGCACCCACAGCTCCGCATACTCGTCGGACGCCACCCGGATGCTCGCCTGCTTCACCTGGTCGACGTGCCGCCCGATCCAGTCCAGCAGCAGGTACTTCGCGGCGGTCGTCGTCGCGAACAGCGCGGAGACCTCCATCCGCTCCTCGTAGCCGGTGATGCGGAACGTCATCGCCCCGATCACCTCACCCGCCGGATCGTAGGCGAACGCCACCCAGGCCGTGTTCTCGTCCTGGTTGCGGATGTCGTGGGTCCGGTCCCGCAACGAGAAGCCGTGGGTCGCCTCCTGGTACCGCTCGACAAAGGAACGCCACGCCTCCCACGCCTCCGCCATCGGCCTCTGCTCCACCCATCCCGGCTTGTGCATCCGCACGATCGGCGCGAGGTGCGTCGGGTCGAAGGTCACGTAGCGTGGCGCGGTGAAGGTCGCATACCCCAGCCGCTCGTAGAAGGACTCCCGGAACGGGTAGAGGGTGGAGACGGCCTGCCCATCGTTCCGCATCTCCGCGAAGAGCGTCACGAACAGGTTCCGCACATGCCCCTGCCGCCGTCCGGACGGCAACGACGCCACCCCGCCGATGCCGCCCATCGGCACCACCGCACCCCGCACGTTCTCCGTCATCGCGTGGACGGTCGCCGTCGCCTGCGGCTGGTCGTCGGCCAGCGCCGTGAAGAAGCGCGAATCCGACCCGTATTTCAGCAACGAGGCGTGCCACTCCGCGTTGGGGGCCGCCGGGGACTTCCCGAAGGCATAGTCGGCGATGAAGCGGGCGCGGGTGAGGACGTCTTCCCCGAAGACCTCCTGGACCACCGTCTCGACGGCGCCGGCGTTGGGATTCGTCATGGGATGTGCTCCGAACAGAAGGGCCGATCCGGCGTGCAGATGGGCCCGGCAAGGCAACGACCAGCCGCGCGGCGCCCGAGGCGGGGAGTGCGGCGGCCGTTCGATAGGCGATGAGATGGTACGCGATTCCAACCCGGACCGCGTGGGGCACGCCCCGCCTGGCATCCCGCGCAGCCATGATGCGGTGAATGCAGGCCGCCTCGCCAGCACGCTCAAGAACCAGGCGCATGCCCGCCATCGGCGAATCCCACAATCCCGAAGATGCGACCCTTGTGGTCGCCGTGGAGTGCATGACGAGTCTCGTGTCGGGAACGGCGTCGCATGGGATGGATGGCGGCGCCACACAGGTCGTGTCGACGCCTCCTCGCCCTCGGGCTGCCTTACCGCCACGCCGCTCGTCCCGAGCGGAACGGCGCACGTGCGAGGCGAGCTGCAGCCTCCGCATCAGGATTCCTTGGGAGGACAGGGGAGCGCCTGCCTGGGGCGTGGTCTACAGCGCCGCGCCGATCCCGAGGCCGAAGAGCACCGCCAGGATCACCGCCGCAACGGTCGCGATCACCCAGCCCACCACCGTCACGATCGCCGCCTCGCCAAACCCCACCTTTGCCGTCTGCCGGATCGCCACGATCGAGGCCAGCACCACCCAGACTGTACCCACCACCGAGAGGCTCCAGCCGATCAGCGGAATCAGCCCGGCGATCGCCAGCACGCGCGGCCCCTGCGCGTACCCCAGCGTGCGGGCAAGTGGCGCGATACCTCCCGCCAAACCTCCTTCACGGCGGGCGCCCGGCGCAAAGCGGGGCAGGATCGCGTATGCCGCCACGGCGAGCAGGCCCCACTTCACCACCGCCATCACGATCCCGACCAGGAACCCGTCCACCCCATGCCGCAGGCCGCCGATGCCGCCCGCCACCGCCACGACCGCCACCACCAGCGCCGCCTCCGCCGTCGCCTTCGGATCGGCGGCGATCGCGTCGTAATAGCGCGGGGCGAAGCGGGCCACCCCGATCGCCCGGTCGAGGATCGGGTTCGTCATCGGCTGGAGGGATGCTCCCGCCGCTCGCTTCCCCCCACCGGAGGACGCCTCCTCCGTCGGCACCACGACCACCGGCTCCGGCGTAGGACGCGGGCGTGGCGCGGCGGCCACCGGCGCCGGGGCAGGGGCGCCGGGCAGGTAATCGAGCGCGC
Organism: Thermomicrobiales bacterium; assembly: GCA_051952485.1. Lineage (GTDB taxonomy): Bacteria > Chloroflexota > Chloroflexia > Thermomicrobiales > UBA6265 > JASGDN01. Next base: position 3,335 of record JBQCJS010000564.1, read on the forward strand.
CCTCGTCATCGTCGTCATCCCCCAGCCGCGCCCGCC
>JBQCJS010000565.1:0-5036 GCA_051952485.1 Thermomicrobiales bacterium
GGGAGTCCATCGCGATCATGGCCCTCATGGACGACCTGCGCGCGAGCTGGGGTCTCCGCTATCCCGCCGACGACGCGGAGTAGGTCCCGTGAGCATGTGGTTGTCGGGCCACACCGCACATGGCGCACATGGAGAGGGGTGACCGGGAACGACGGACAAACGCGCCGTCGATTCCCATACGCCCGCCCGCCGATCGGCATTTCATCACCCGGTTCCGGAAGGATTCGCCCTCGAAGCGGATCACCACCCTCATCGAACCGTGGGTCGATGTGCAGGGGGATATCCAGCTCATTCGCGACGGGTATGCGATGAGACAGATCGTCGATGGCGCCGAGCGCTTCGTCGTGCGGGGGCGTACGTGGCAGGTTAAGCACCCTGAAGGCACGCTCTTTCCGGTCGAAGGGGAGGGTTTCATCGTCGTGGATCAGTCGGTCACGGTCGCGATGCGCGCCTATGCCCGATACAATGGCAGCAACGACCAATCGGAGTACTTCCTCGATCGACAAGGCGTTGGCGAGGAAGCGCGCATTCGCGCCAGGCGAATCTGGGGACTCCGGGAGCAGCAACCGTGAACGACACCACGCCGACAATCATCATCGAGGATGTCTACTTCGAGCACGAGCCGGACCCCGTTCGTCTTCGCAACGAGACGGCGGCGGTCTTTGGCGTGCGTCCGGAGTTGGTGGCGGTCGAGACGGTCGCAGACCCTCGACCGCGTACGGGAACGCCGGTGATTCGCTGGCTGCGCGACGAGGACGACATGCCGGGGGATTTTCCTTCCTGGTGGTATCTCCAACCCCCGGCCACCGCATTGCCCAACCTCGAGGCGCTCCTGAGTGACCTGACCGGACGCCTTGGCATCGCGGCAGTGACCCAGGACCCCGATCCATTCACGAACGATCTCGTGCTTCACGGGCCGGATGGCTCTCGCGCACGACTTCCCATCGTGCAGCATGCGGACGATGACTATGCCATCGTGCTCTCGTCCGGGATGCGCTCGCTGCTCGACCGCCTGCATCGCAACGCGGCACTGCGGGCCGCCTCCTGAATCAAGCCCCTGTCGGTTTCTCGATCAGGCGAGACGCGAGCTTCCACGTTCCCAGCGTCGCTGGGTCCGTGAGGTCCCAGGTCGCGAGTTCGGCAGCGACCATAGCCGGGTGCCGCTTGCTGATGTCCCGCAGCGCGTTCCCGACCGACCTCCGCACGGAGAGCGATGGATCGGCCCGCAACGGCGCCAGCAGGCCGATCGCGACCTCCGGGTGCTCCCGGAAGTACGGCCGGCTCGTCCAGATCCGCAAGCCTTCGCTGCACGCGCGGCGGACAGTCGGTCGGCCGTCGGCCAGCCATGTTGCGATCTCCGGCAGCGCCGTCTCGTAGCCGATCGCGGCGCAGTGCGCGTCGAAGGCGCGAGCCAGCATCTCCTGCACGCGCCAGCCCGGGTCGGCGCTCACGGTCTCCCGCAGCCAGCCCAGCACCTCGACGGCGAGCGGCGGATCTTCCCGTTCGATCGTCTCGCAGAGCGTCACCGCCAGCATGCGCACGGAGTCGTTGCCGGACCGGAGCAGCGCCTGTGCGGTCTCGAATCGCTCCTCCGGGGTCAGGATTGCCGTCAGCCGGTCCGCCTCGGCCAGGTGGCGGGAGAAGCCATGCGCCGCCCCGGCGACAGCCTCCACTGAACGCGCGATCTCGGCCTCCTGCGTGTCCATTGCTCCCCCTTCCCTCGTGCCAGCAGCGAGTCGCGGCACGACAATCGCAGGCATAGTGTGAATGCTTTCCTGGCGCGGTGTGGTCCTGAATGGAGATGGTGTGCATGGATGTCGATGTGACGGTGGTCGGGTCGGGGCCGAACGGGCTGGCAGCGGCGGTGATCGCGGCGCGAGCCGGCCTCTCCGTGCGCGTGGTCGAGCGGGCCGGTCGTCTCGGCGGCGGCCTGCGTACCGCCGAACTCACCCTGCCCGGTTTTCATCACGATTGCTGCTCGGCAGTGCATCCGATGGCGATGGCCTCGCCCTTCTTCCGGGAGTGGGAGCTGGAGCGCCGCGTCCGCCTGATCGTTCCCGAAGCCTCCTACGGCCACCCGCTCGATGGCGGCCGTGCCGGGATCGCCTGGCGCGACCTCGAACGCACCGCCGAGGCCCTGGGTGAGGATGGCCCTGCCTGGAAACGCCTGTTCGGCCCGCTGGTGGACGACCTCGATTCGGTCGGCGAGGTCGCGGGCGCGACCCTCGTCCGGTGGCCCAGGCCGCGGAACATCCGCACCATCGCCCACCTTGGTGTGCGGACGCTTGCCGAGGGCGGTCCCGGCTGGAACGCGCCCTTCTCCGGTGAGGTTGCCCCGGCACTCTTCACCGGGGCGGCGGCGCACATGGCCGGGCGTCACCCCTCGCTGACGACGGCGGGCGTCGGGTTGGTGATGGCGACCTACGGGCATGGGCGGGGATGGCCGGTCCCGGTCGGTGGCAGCCAGGCGATCGCGGATGCGCTGGCGGCGGATCTCGTCGCGCATGGCGGCAAGATCGTCCTGGGCGTCGAGGTGAGGGACCTGGACGAGGTCGCCGGATCGAGGGCGGTGCTGCTCGATGTCGGGGTGCCGGGGCTGCTGGCCATTGGCGGTGAGCGGTTGCCGGCTCGGTATCGCACGGCGTTGGAGCGGTTCCGGTACGGGACCGGTGTCTGCAAGGTCGATTTCGCGCTCGCCGAGCCCGTTCCCTGGGCGCATCCGGACCTGGCACAGACCGCGACGCTCCATCTCGGTGGCACCCGCGCCGAGATCGCCGCCGCCGAGAACGCCGTGCTGGCGGGACGGCATCCGGAGAACCCGCACGTGCTCGTCACGCAGCCCTCCCGGTTCGATCCGGCGCGCGCACCGGAGGGGAAGCATGTGCTGTGGGCGTATACGCATGTGCCGCGTGGCTCGTTCGAGGATCGGAGCGAGGCGATCGTGCGCCAGATCGAGCGGTTCGCTCCCGGGTTCCGGGAGACGATCCTCGCCCAGCACACGACGCTCGCGATGGAGATGGCCGCCGAGAATCCGAACTACATCGGGGGGGACATCGCGACCGGCGCGGTCTCTGCCGTGCAGATGGTGAAGCGGCCCGTCCTCTCGCCCATGCCTTGGCGGACACCGCTGCCGGGCGTCTACCTCTGCTCCGCCGCGACGCCGCCGGGCCCGGCGGTGCATGGGATGGGGGGATACCACGCGATGCGGCTGGCGCTGACGGAGGTCTTCGGCATCGAGGACCTGCCCCCGCTCGCGCCATGAAAGCGGGCAGGCCGCCCTCACCCGCGTGGGTGGGAACGGCCTGTATGCGATCCTGGACGTGTGGGAGCTAGAAGTCGAGCGGCGAGTCGTCGCGGACGGGCAGGACGATGCCGAGGATCACGTAGAGCGCGACCACCGGCCAGACGCTGACGCCCGGCACGAAGATCGCCAGGCCCACGACGGCGAGGCGCACCCACATCGGGTTGATGCCCAGCTGTTCGGCGATGCCGCCGCAGACGCCGAAGATCCACTTGTTCTTCTTCGAGCGATAGATTCCCAGGTCGAGCACGGTCGTTCTCCTTTCGCATCCTGCGATGCGTGCTGGTCCGCCATTGGTGGCGGGCGCGGCCCGTTCGCCGCGCGATTGCGTCACAATTGGTCCTCGTCCCGGACGATATAGCGGTCCCAGAGGCCGATCTCCCCGTTCGCGAACCACGGTAGCAGGTTCCACGGATGGAACCCCGCCGCCATCAGCGGCGCGATCGCCTCGTGGTTCTGGCCGGGCACGTCGGCGCGCCAGATCAACGTCCGGTCCGGATCGAGTCGTCCCGCCGCGTGCAGCGCCCGCGCGAGGACAACGCCCACGCCCTCCCGGTCGACCGCGGCCACCGGGCCGATCCGCCCGAACCGCTCGTCACGCGAGACGAGGTAGTAGCCGACCGGGCGGCCGTCGCCGCGTCGCACGAGCAGGTCGCCCTGCGCGCCCTCCTCGGACAGCCAGCGGTGGAGATCCTCCATCCGCCGCACGCCCTTCACCAGCCGGTCGAGGTCCCCGACCGTGCCCAGCACATCCGGGCGATCGGGCGCGATCGGGATCGGTTCCAGGCCGTCCTGCCAGGGCAGGTCCGGCAACACCGGTGTCAGCGCGCGCATCGAGAGCAGCGGCGGTCCCGGAGCGAGGCCCATCGCGAGGTAGCGGCTCCAGGCTCGCCGGTCCTCCGAGGCGGTGAGCGTCACCACCTCCGCACCGGCATCGGCGATCACCGTTCGCAGGCGGAGCAGGAGGTCGCGGCCGATGCCCTTTCGCTGCCATTCCGGCGCCACGAAGAGGAAGAGGATATGCGCGTGCCGCTCCCGCAGCACCACTGCCCCGACCCCGACGATCTCGCCATGCCGTTCCGCCACCTGCACCGCGCCGGGGTATTCGCCAGCGATGCGGGTCAGGATGGTGGTCGCGGCCTGGAGGTCGATGTCGCGCGCCTTGGCATCGAGCCACGGATTGCGCTCGGCCTGGCGGCGTTCGTGGAGGTCCCGGGCCGCGTCCTGATAGACCCGGGCGGCGTCGGCCAGGTCATCAGTCGCGGCGGCGCGAATGCCATTCGGGGCCCCTTCGCGGGAACCGGCGTCCCCGGATGGTGGGGTGGGGAGGGGGGATCGGGGCGCCGGTTCCATGCCAGTAGAGTACTCCGGGGGATGGCCGCTTTCATGGAGGACATACCCCAATTCCAACCGGCAGCCTGCCAGCAGCGCGCCGGGACCCAACGACGGGTCAGGCGGTGGGGGCGGCCGGTTTCAGCGCGGCGCGGACGACGGTGCGGGAGAGGTATTCGCCGTTGACGTAATCGAACTCGCCGCCGCAGGTGAGCATGGTCAGGACCGCCGTGTCGGTCGGGCTCACGACCTCGGAGAGCTTGCCGCCGATCAGGTCCTGCACGCCGTAGGTGTCGTTCGTCTGCACGGCGTAGGTGAAGGTCGCGCCGTCCTCGCCGGTGAGTTTGATCTCGTCGCCCTCGGACAGATTGAGGACGTTGTAGAAGACGGAGGGACCGACGTT
>JBQCJS010000566.1:0-7022 GCA_051952485.1 Thermomicrobiales bacterium
AATTTATATAAAAGGTATAAAGAATTATAGTGGGGCGTCCAGTTGTCCCCGTGCCCCCCCCGCCGTGCGCCAGGCACGCCCCTACAGGCATTCGCCGCCTTCGCCCTCGGCCACCGCGAGCGGCGAGGTCGTGCAGGCAAGGCAGCCGTAATCTCCACAGTCGAAGCCGGACTGGTTGCACCGGCTGTCCGGGTCCAGCTCGTTCTTGCAGTTGCTCCAGTCGCAGGAGAAGGTCTCCCAGCTCCAGCAGGCGCCGGTGGTGACGTAGCCCACCGCGCCATTCGGGTTGTCCCCGGTGCGCGGGTAGCATCCCCACGTCTGGTCCGCACAGTCGTCGATGAAGAGCGAGGCCGAGGCGAACTCCGCGGGCAGGGCGTCGTCCTGCTGGCGCTGGGCGGCGAAGGACAATCCTTCCCCCTGGTAGCCGGAGAGGATGTTCGCCCCGTACGAGAGGGTGCCGTTGTCGGTGTCGAAGTGCGGCGCGAAGAGTTCCATCACCGCGACATCTTCGTTGCCGGCCGCATCCCGGGTGACCAGTGCGGCGTTCGGCGGGTTACCGGCACTGAACCCGAGCCCATCGAGGAACTTCGCGGTCGGCGCATCACCGAAGACGCGCTCCGGGCGGTCCGAGAAGTAGATGGTTCCGCCCGTATGCCCTTCCAGTGTCAGGAGGAAGGGCGCGCCGCCCCCCGGTGCCGGGGTGGTAGTCGTGGTCGCCGTCGCACCGGTCGCCGGGGTGCCGGCATCGGGGTTCGGGACGAAGGTGCCGTGGCCGCCGGTCTGGACGAAGAGGAACATCGCGTTCTCCCCCGATCCCGCGACCGGCGAGGCTGCGGGGGTCGCGGACGAAGGGGAGACCGGTGTGGTCGCCGGTGTTGCCTGCGCGAAGGCGACCGTCGCGTTGGATGCCGCCGCGCCGAGGGCGAGTCCGCCCATCAGGCCGCCCCCGCTCCGGATGGCGGTGCGCCGGTTCAGCCGGGAAGCGAGGCCTTTCGAGAACGAATCGAAGCGCGAATCTGCCATGCGAGCTCCTTGGGGCTGGAGGGACGTGCGCGCGGCATCGGCTCGGGAGCCGCCCGTGCATACCTGGTGATGTTGGACCCATTCCAGATGATATACGGTGGAAACCGGTTTGGCGGTTGTCCTGCGACGGCGCTCATCCCCGTCCGCGGATGAGTACCACGCCGGCGATCAGGACCACGACTCCCGCCGCGCGCAGGGGATCGATCGGGCGTTGCGTCAATCCGAACGCCCCGAGCTGGTCCAGCAGCACCGAGGTCGTGAGCTGGCCGGTCACCACCGCTGCCAGATAGACCCCGAGGCCGATGCGCTGGCCCGCCCATGCGGCCGCGATCAGGTAGGGGATGGAGAGCGCGCCGGTCACCAGCAGGTACCACGGCAGGCCACGACCCGCCAGCAGGAGCATGGTCACGAACCCGGCGCCGAGCAGCGCGAGGAGCCACCAGTAAGTGAACGGCGAGGGCAACCGCACCTCTCCCTGCGCCAGCAGCACGCCGCCGAGGAGCAGCGCCATCCCGCCCAGCGAGGCGAGCATCGAGATCCACGTCGCACCGAGTGGTCCCCGCTCGCTGCGGATGCCGGTCAACAGGGCCAGTTGGAGGGTGTTGACGCCGCCTGCCAGCACGGCGACGGCGATCACCCCGAGATCGGCCAGACGGATGGATTGCATGCCCCTTGCCTCGCTTCACGAACGTGCTGTCCCGGGCGCTGCCGGTGCGCGGCGATGGTAGCGCACGCGACGGCGGAACGGGGCGGCAGGAGCGCGTACAATCTGGCCCGACCATAGGCCAATGGGTCGCTGGCAGTTCCGGATCATGATGGTGGAGAGGCGGATGATTCTCGTCGTGGTCGCAGCAATCGTCGTGGTTTCCCTGGTGTTGCAACGCCGGGCGTCGGAAAAGGCGAAGCAGTTACGTGATCCTGCCGTGAAGCCGGCCTCCTTCCGCCAGAAGGCCGGCAACATTCTCCAGGTCATCGGTGATCTCTTCGATCAGCGCTTCGCGTGATCCGCCAACGGGGCGTCCGCAATGCGGCCCCCGGTCCGGAATCGCGGCGTGGCCGGGGGCCGCATTCGGTGAGGGACGTGAAGACCGGCGGCGTGGAACATCTCCACGCCGCCGGTTCTTCACGTCGGCTGGGTAACGTCCCTCGGTGGGTCCGCATTCCGGCCGACCGTGGGGCCTTCCGCTACCTACCAGATGACCACGCGCTGGTCGTTCAGCAGGTACATCGCCTGATGCTCCTTGATGGCGAAGGCCTCGAAGAAGCTGTCCATGTTGCGAAGCGCCTGCACGCTGCGGATGCGGCCGGGCGTGTGGTTGTCCGACTGCACCACCAGCGCCAGGTATTCATCGGCGTCGATGCTGCGGTAGAGACTGGCGGCGGCGATGAAGAACCGCTGCTGGGGCGTGAAGTCGTCGATCGGGGCCGTCTGCCCTGTCTTGTCGAGGTGGAGGGTCAGCGCGTCGAACGCCGTCTGGAGGCCGCCCAGGTCGGCGACATTCTCCGTCACCGTCATCTGGCCATTCACGAAGAGGCCCGGCAGGACCTCGATCGCCCCGAATTGCTCGATCACCTGCATGTTGAGGCCGATGAAGGCGGCGCGGTCCTCGTCCGTCCACCAGGACGACACGTTGCCATAGCCGTCGAACTGCGAGCCCGTGAAATCGAAGCCGTGGGTGATTTCATGGCCGATGATCGACCCGATCGCCCCAAGGTTGGAGGCGGCGTCGGCCAGCGGATCGAAGAACGGCGGCTGCAGGATCGCGGCGGGGAAGACGATCTCGTTCGCCTGCGGGTTGTAGTAGGCGTTGATGGTGAAGACCGGCGACGCCCACGCCGTGCGGTCGACTGGCTGGCCGATCTTCGCGAAGTCGGCCTTCGCCGAGGCGATGGAGGCGTTGTTGATCGTCGTCACCAGGTCGTCGGCGAGCGTGACGTCGGCATAGGAGCGCCACGTCTCCGGATAGCCGACCTTCACCGTCATCAGGTCGAGCTTTTCGAGCGCCTTGACGCGGGTGGCATCGGTCATCCACGGAGCCGCGTCGATCCGGGCGCGGAATGCCGCGATGATGGTCGTGACGAGCGCATCGATGGCGGCCTTGGCCTCCGGGGAGAAGGCGCGGTCGACAAAGGCCTGGCCCAGCGCATCGGGAAAGACCGACTTCACGACCTCGAGCGATTCCTCATCGATCGGACGGCGCTCCACCGTGCCGGTGAGGATCGGGCCGTTGAAGGAGAAGGCGATGTCGTTCGTCGTGCTGGTGAGGTAGGGAGCCGTGCTCCAGATGAGCTGGGCGGTGAACCAGGCGCGGATCGCGGCGGGATCGGTCGCCTGCAACAGGGCTTCCAGGGACGAGATGTAGGCGAGATCGGAGACCACGACGGAGTCGACGCCAGTGATGCCCATGCTCGTCAGCCAGGCATCCCACGCGACGGAGGGCACGGTCTCCTTCAGCTGGGCGAGCGTCATGGGATTGTTGGCGAGCATCGGGTCCGCGAAGATCGCCTGCGGGGGCGTCATCACGGAGACCGCGTCGGTCTCGAAGTCGAGCGCGCCGGTCGCCGCCTCGAAGGCCGCGTTGTCCTCGTACCCCAGCGCCATGAAGAGCTGGGTGGTGGTCATGATCCATGCCTGGCGCACGGCATCGACCTGGGGCTCGTCGCTCATGTAGAGCTCGAAGGCGGGCAGCAGCGGGCGGAACGGCTTGAGGTTCGCGACATTGACCGTGGCATCCTCGAGCGAGGGGCCGACATTGATCCGGAAGAGGCCAGTGATCCCATCGGCGAAGGCGGAGGTGACCTGATAGGCGAGCGCATCCTCCCGCGTCGCGATGGCGGCGATCCGGTCGAGGATCGGCTGGATGGGGGCGATCCCCAGGGCGTCGCGCGCGGCCTCGTCGTGGTACATCGCGTAGACAGCCCTGGCCTTGCCCGCATCGGTGGCGGGATCGTCGGGGAGGGCGGCGACGATCTCCTGGAGGTCGGCGGAGATCCGCTCCTCCAGCTCGTAGAACGACCCGATGCTCGGGCGGTCCGCCGGAAGGGTGGTGCGATCCAGCCAGCCACCATTCGCGAAGCGGTAGAAGTCATCGCCGGGGTTGACGGAGAGATCCATGTCGGCGATCTGGATGCCGTGGCCCGATGCGCCCGCCATGACCGGGGATGCCATGGGTGACGCGGACGGCGAGCCGACCGGTGTCGCGACCGATGCCTGGGCCAGGGCACCGATCGAGCGCGTGCCGGCAAGGGCGGCGAGCGCCCCGCCGATCGTCAGCGCTGGCCGCATGCGTGTACTGATGGCGCGGTTCTTGAACGTACCCACAGGTATCTCCCACTCCTGATAAAACATGACATTAGACAGGGGACAGAGGACATGGGGCCCACAGCCCTATTGTACGGGTCCCATGCCCTCAACGTAAGGCCTGAACCGGGCCGAGTCGTCAGCGTGCATGACGCGCGGCAGCCTGACGACTGGACCGGCCCCCTTGAGTCTCCTCCACCCGCCGGCCATCACCCTCCTGTCGAGACAGCGGTTTCCAGGGCGGCAGCGCGCCGATTGGTAGGCGCCCCGGGAACTCCATGTCGACAACCCCCGGTGCGGTGTCGCAGGAGGCAAAATTACTCTATGATCTGATTGTGTTTGCGCGCCCGGGGCGGCCCCGGAGCGATGTCAGGAAAGGGGGCTCCTCCGTTTCGCAGGCAGTCGTGTGTCGACGTTTCGTTCCAGCAAGGGCACCCTTTCGTGAAGCATCGCATCATCGCGCTCCTCCTGGCGCTCTCCCTGGGACTTCCCACCCTTGCCGGCGCGCAAGAAGCGACGCCCCCGGCACTGGCCGGCGGCCCCACCGAGGTCACCGGCACGGTGGTCTCGAAGAACTTCGCGACGGCGATCATCTACCCCAATCCCACGATCGGGCTGATCGATGCGTCGCTCCAGATTCCCCAGGTCACGGGCGCGTTCACGCCGCGTCCCAACCAGATCCTGGGGCAGGCGACATCGCCGCTCTTCACCGCCGAGCCCGGCACCTATCGCGTCAGCCTCCCGATCGTGCCGACCGGCGCGCCCTTCGACATCGATGGCGACGGCACCGGCGAGGTCGGCCTGATGGCGTTCGCGATCATCGTCGGCTCCAACCTCGTCAGCGATTCCTATCTCGAGCAGTTCGAGCAGGGCGGCATGACGTCGTACTCCTCGGACGGCCAGAGCGGCCAGTTCGTCGAGGGCACGCTGCTCGTCTACGCAGCGGACGACCGGCAGGTCTTCCCGAAGGGCGCCGGGGCCGACTCGCGCTGGTTCACCGCCGACGACGAGCGCCAGCCGCTCGATGCGGGCTATACCAAGGTCACCCTGCCCGAGACCGGGACGGCCACCTTCGACCGCTCGTCCACGGTGACGATCGACACGATGGAGGCGGCGTCGGAGGCCTCACCCGACTACAGCGGCCAGACCTGGGTGGAGGCGCTGAACAGCCTCATCGACCGGTTGCAGGAACGCTATGCCTATACCGAGCTGCGTCACATCGACTGGGACACCATGCGCGCGACCTACGTGCCCATGATGCAGCAGGCCCAGGACGCCAGGGATGCCGAGGCGTATTTCGGGGTCCTCAACCAGATGGCCTCCAGCTTCCTCGATGCGCACGTCACGGCCTATCCCGCCACCACGGAGGGCATGGAGATCGTGCAGGCCTTCTCGCTGGAGGCCGCCAAGCCCTACGAAGGAACCATCGGCGCCCAGGGTGAGGCGATGTCCGCCAATCCCGACGATCCGGCGGCCGGGCTCGGGGACAACCTCACGATCGTGACCGTCGGCGCGTCCGGGCCCGCGCACGATGCCGGCTGGGTGCCGGGAACGCAGGTCGTCTCCATCAACGGCAAGACCGTGAAGGAGCACCGCGAGACGATCCCCACCTGGCTCATCGGCAGCGGTATCTCGACGCAGGAGAAGGTGCAGTACCTGCAGACGGCCGCCTCGCTGCTCTTCCCGGTCGGCGCGAAGGTGACCATCGGCTACATCCAGCCGGGGGAAACCGCGGTGAAGACCGTCGAGATGGTGGCCGGCCACTACGAGACGGGTGTGCCCCAACCGGTCGTCGTGCCGGGCGGGGACCCGAAGCCGCTGGAAACCAGCACCTACACGGAACTCGATGGGTACACCGTCATCAAGTGGGCCGACTTCGAGGAGGACATCCCGGAGCGGATCGCCGTGCTCGAAGCCGCGCTGAACTACGCGAAGAGCCAGCCCGATTCCAAGGGCATCGTGATCGACATGCGCGGCAATACCGGTGGCTGGGAAGCGCTTTACATGACGATGGAGTCGTACTTCTTCAGCGCCGACCATCCCATGAACGGCCACGTCTTCGATGACTGGGAGTGGGACGGAACGCCGGGCGGTTTCGCGCGAGTCTTCGCCCCGGACATGACGGCCGTCTCCCCGAAGCCGGATCTCGCCTACACGGGGCCGCTGGCCATTCTCGTGGACCAGGACTGCGGGAGCTCCTGCGAGTTCTTCACGCAGTCGTTCCAGAAGCAGGGCCGGGCGATCGTGGTGGGCCAGTATGCGACGGCCGGGGCTGGCGGCAACATCGACCAGGTGAAGATGCCGATAGGCATCACGTTCCAGTACACGGTCGGCCAGTCCACCTGGGCCGGAACGGACGTGTTCAACATCGAGGCGAAGGGGGTGATCCCCGACGTGCGCGTGCCGGTGACGGTCGAGGGGGAGGTCGCCCGGCTCAACGGGACCGATATCGTCCTGGATACGGCGATCGCGGTCCTGGAGAAGGCGAACGGAGGCGCGTCGGCGACGCCGGCCGCCTCTCCGGAAGCATCCCCGGGGGCGTCGCCCGCGTCCTGACGGGAGGCGCCGGGCCCCTGCGGAACCCGGCCCGCTCGCGTCCACCCGGGCGCGGGCGGGCCGGGTCAAGGACTGGACGATCCCGGCTGTCGTGCCGGGCATGACGCCCATGGCAGGGGGAGGGGGGGGATGCACGCATCCG
>JBQCJS010000567.1:0-11565 GCA_051952485.1 Thermomicrobiales bacterium
ACCGCCACCGCACCGACCCAGACCCCGGCGGGAGAGCCCACCCTGACCCTCAACGGATCGACGGATACCAGCGTCACCTGGCCGATCGATGGGCCGGGCAATATCGAGTACACCGATATCCCGTTCCTGGCCTTCTACCAGCGCGGTGATTGTGCCGGTTCCGTCGATGGCAACTGGACGTTCGGGAGTCATTCGTTCATCTCCACGGCCTTGTGGTGGCACAACAACTGGGCCGAGGGCACCACGTTCAGCGTCCAGGGGTTCGACCGGGACCCGGGCTCCGGCGGCGTGACCATCACCACCTGCCGCACGGTGACGATCGACCTGTCACCCACCGCGACGTCCGAGCCTCCGACCGCGACTTCCACCTCCACCGCCACCAGCACGCCGGAGGTCCCGACGGCGACACCGACGTCGACCGCCACCGCCACCACGACGCCCGGCCCCTACCTGACGATCAACGGCTCCGCTGATCCCGAGGTGCATGTCCTGGTCTCCGATACGCTCACCATCGTGTGGGACGACATCCCGGCGCTCCGCCTCTTCCTGACGGGCGGTTGCGCGGGCGGATATGTCGGTTACTGGGAGGAGGGTGTCCATCCCAACCCGAATATCCAACCCGCCTCCAACTGGACCTCGCCGGGCATGACCTACAGCTTCCAGGGCTACAGTTCGACCTCCGAACTGGATGCCCAGCCGATCACGACCTGCAGGACTCTGGTCATCGATACCGAGCCCACGCCCACGTTCACCGCGACGGCCACCGCCACCGCCACCGCGGTCCAACCGACGGCCACCGCGACGGCCACGGCCACGGCCACCACACCGAGCGAGGTGAGCCTGACCGTCAACGGCTCGACCGACACCGTCGTCATTGGGTCCTCGACGGGGAATCTCCTCGTCGAATGGGCCACCATCCCCTATCTCGCCTTCTACATGAGCCCCTCGTGCCAGGACCCCGCGTATGGGTACGACGACGCGGGGTCCGGTTCGATCTCGCTGTCGGCATCCGCATGGCAGGGCTGGCTCGGAACCACCTTCAGCATCAGGGGGCTCTCCGCCAGCCTGAGCCCCATCACCACCTGCCGCACCATCACCTTTGAGACCGGTCCGAGCGCCACGGCCACCGCCACCATCACCACGACCGCGACGCTTACGGCCACGGACGTCCCGCCGACGGAGACCGCAACGGCCACGAGCACCCCGACTGACGTCCCGGCGACCGAGACGGCCACCGTGGCACCGTCGCCCTCAGCGACCATCGATCCCTGCCGCACGATCGTGCCGAGTTCCAGTCTCGAAGGAGCGGCGGACCCAGCCTGCACGACGCCGACCGCGACGGCACCGGCAACCGCCACGGCCACCGAAGTCCCGGCAACCGCGACGCCCACCGCCAGCCTGGAGCCACCCACGGAGACGCCAACCGCCACGCTGGAGCCTCCTACGGAGACGCCAACCGCGACAGCCACAGCGACTCCCGAGACGCCCACCGCCACTTCCACCGAGACCTCGGTTCCGCCGACCGCCACCGAGACAGCCACCGCTACCGCAACCGCGACTGCGACCGATGTGCCGGCGACCGGGACGCCAACCGCAACGGTCACCGAGGTTCCGTCAACTGCCACCGCTACCCTCACCGCGACAGCGACCGTCACGGAAGCGCCATCAACGGCCACCGCGACAGCGACCGTCACGGAAGCGCCATCAACGGCCACGGCAACGCCGACGGTGACTTCCACATCGACCGAGATCCCCGCCACCGGAACGCCGACCGCAACGGCGACGTCCATGCCTCCAACCGCCACCAGCACCGTCGCGGTGACGCCTACGGGGACTCTCGTGCCGGTCGGCGTGCTTCAGGTCGTCGTCACGACGTCCGATGGCGGCGATATCCCGGCCGGCACCAGCTGGCTGCTCTCCCAGGCCGCGCCGATCGGGTCTGCCAGCGGCAGGGATGCGTTCTTCGCGGCGCAGGTCGCCCCCGACCAGGGAGGGACGCTCGCCACGGCCCTGCCGAGTGGGAGCCTGTTGCCGATCGCCAATCCGGTCGCACCCGGCACCTACTCCCTGACGATCCAGGCGGCGGGGTACCGGCCGCTCGTGACCTCGATCGTGCTCGATGACGCCGAGGGCACTACCACGGTCACGGTCGAGCTGATCGCGGTGCAGGTCCCGACCGCGACATCCACGACGGCCAGCCCCACCCGCACGGTCGCGCCCACGCGGCCCGCGCCGACCACGACAGCCACGGCCACGACCGGGACGAATCCGGTGAACGGGCTGCCGAACACCGGCGCCGGCAGCGGGACATCGACATCGTGGCCGATGCTGCTGCTGGTCGTGGGGGCCGGGCTGGCGGCCTGTGCCGGAGCGATCGGGCTCCGCACGCGCCGGCGCTGACGAGCGGCGGCGGCACGAACGAACGGACACTCCGGAGAGGCGGCCACACCATGCGGCCGCCTCTCGTCATTCTGTGTGGACGGATGCCGTCTCCGTCAGGCGGGAAGCGGCGCCTCGATCTCCGCGACGACCGCCGGGGCGGGGCGCAGGGCGTCCATCCGGCGGAACGCCGGCACGACCAGCGTCATCAGGCCGACGACCTGCGCGCTGGCGGCGAAGGCGATCACCGTCGGGAGGAAGCCGATGCGGTCGATGAGGCTGCCCGCGAGCAGGATTCCCAGGGGCTGGGCTGCCATCGAGACCGCCGAATAGGTGCTGAAGACGCGGCCACGCAGGGATTCCGGACTGCGTTCGTGGCGGATGGTGACCATCAGGGGATTGAGCGGGCCGGTGGCGAAGCCGACGACGAGGAAGACCGCCACGATTCCCGCGACCGAGGGAGAGACGGTGAAGACCCAGAACTCCAGCGGCGCGAGCATGAACGATCCCATCCACACCATCCGGCGGGGAATGCGGCTGTTCCACAGCCCGTAGAGGGTGGACCCGAGGAACCCTCCGCCACCCATCGCGGCCATGATGATCCCGAGCGAGGCGGCGCTTCCGAACGCATCCTTGGCGTACCAGGGCAGGACCACGCCGGTGATTGACGCACTGAGGGCGTTCGCACTCGCCAGCAGGACCACCATCGGCCAGAGCAGTTCGTCGTGGCGGATGAACCGGAGGCCGGAGAGGACATCGTTCAGGTAGCCGCTGGACTGGAACCGGGCGCGGGGGAAGAGGTTCGACGGGATGGCGATGGCGACGAGCAGGGCGGAGATGGCGAAGGTTGCCGCGTTCACCCAGAGGACATTCTCGGCGCCGAGCCACGCGACGAGCAGGCCCGCGAGCGGGGTGCCCAGCAGGAGCGCGAGGTACTGGAAGGATTCGAAGAGGGCGTTCACCCGTTCGAGCGGCATCCCGGCGTGGGCGGCGAGCTCCGGCACCATCGAGCGGTGGGCCGTGAGGGCCGGAACCTTCAGGAACGAGCTGATGAAGACAAAGACGAGCAGCTGCCAGAACGAGAGGCCGATCGTGAGCGCGGTGAGCGGGATCGCCACGATGCCGATGCCGCTGACGA
Source organism: Thermomicrobiales bacterium (assembly GCA_051952485.1). Taxonomy (GTDB): domain Bacteria; phylum Chloroflexota; class Chloroflexia; order Thermomicrobiales; family UBA6265; genus JASGDN01. The sequence continues at coordinate 3,518 of JBQCJS010000567.1, forward strand.
TATCGGCGACGATGCTGACGCGCTTGAAGCCGAGCTGATCGACGAAGACGCCGCCGAAGATCCCCACGACGAGGCCGGGCAGGAGGGTCGCGAAGCCGACGAGGCCGGCCTTGGCGGCGCTGCCGGTGGTGGTGAGCACGTACCAGGGCAGGGCGATGACCGTGATCTGGCTGCCGACGAGCGACACGATGGTCGCGATGAGGAGGGCATCCAGGGGACGACGGCTGCGAGCGGGGGAAGCGTTCATCGGGCGTCGTCTCCGGGGGTGTCGGGGTGGGCGGGCGGGACGATGGGGAAGAAGGCGATCAGCCACTCGTAGAGCGGGGTGCCGTCACGACGCCCGGCGGCGTGGGAGGGGAGTGGGGAGACGTCCCGGCTGGATTCGAACTCCTCGATGAAGGCTTCGTACTTCTCGCCGAATTCCTCGACCTGCTGCGGGGTGAGGCGGTACCAGGATCGCCCGAGCACGAGCCCGCGCGGGTGGGGAGCTTCGGCGCGAGTACGGTCGAGGTCGATGAGGCCGGACTGGACAGACCGGCGGATCTCGGAGGCGACCTCGTCCAGGACGACGGAGAGGAGCACGTCGAGGGGGGCATCGCCGGAGCCGGGGACGCCGAGCAGGGTCTTGTCGACGGCGAGCCGGTAGGCGGTGACGCGATAGCGCTTCTCGGTGAGGCCGGAAACGACGCGGGTTTCATCGACGGCGATCAGGTCGTGCGATTCGAGCAGCTTCACATGGTAGTAGAGGCGGGTGCGCTGGACATCGAGGAGGTCGGCGAGTTCGGTGACGGTGCGCGGATGCTGGCGGATCAGCTCGAGGAGGCGAAGGCGGAGGGGATCGGCGATCAGGCGGAGGGTTTCCGGGTCGTCGATGATGCGGATATCGCCCTGGGATGGGGGAGGATTCTCCATGAGCCGGCCTCGGTGTTCATAGCGATGAGAACATTCACATGATGGTGAATGATAGGTTCCGGGGCGCTCGCCGTCAAGAGGGGGACGCCATGGCGCCGGTATGGCATGCTTCCCGGCCATTCGCGAGGGGCGTCGAGCGTTTGCAAGGGGAGTGGTATGGCGATGAGCGACGGGGAGCGGAATGGGTTTGTCCCGGACCTGGAGGCATGGGAGGCGTGGCGGCCGGAGACGATCGCGGCGCGCCTGCAGGGCGTCGATGGGGTTCCGTGGTGCGTGGTCGGGGGCTGGGCGCTCGACCTGTTCCTCGGGGAGCAGCGGCGGGAGCACGAGGACCTGGAGATCGCGGTGCCGGCCGATCGCTTCCATCCGATCGCGGCGGCGCTGCCGGACCTGTCCTTCTTCACGGTCGGAAGCGGGATGGCCTGGCCGTTGGCGGAGAACGAGGCGTTGTTCCGGGAGGATCATCACCACCAGACGTGGGGCCGGGACCGGGCGACCGGGTTGTGGCGTGTCGATGTGATGCGCGAGCCGCACGAGGGGGAGACCTGGATCGCCCGGCGCGACACGCGGGTCCGGATGCCGTATGCCGACCTGATCCGGCGCACGGCGGAGGGCATTCCCTATGCGCGGCCGGAAACGGTGCTGCTGTTCAAGGCGAAGGCGACGCGCCCGAAGGACGAGGACGACTTCGCGGCGGTGCTGCCGCATCTTCCGGCCGATGCGCGGCGGTGGCTGCGGGAGGCGCTGGCGTTGGTGCATCCGGGACATGCATGGCTGGACGTGGTGTGACGCCGGAGCCCGATTGGGGAGACGGGGATGCATGCCCCATCACCGGTGCCCGAGACGTGATGCCAGGTTCGGACAACCCCTGTGCCCATGAACGGGCCGGCACGAGGTCCTTCGGTTTCGCTCGGGATTCCCCACGCACCCGGTCCCACATGCCGGGGATTCACGGATGGGGGCGCCGATCCGGTCGTGCTGGAGCGAACACGGATTACCGGATTCCGTATGAGGCGCCGAGATCGGATCGCTGGCCATGCCCACACGACGCGCCCTGCCTGGACGTGCTTCCAGGCAGGGCGCATCGGGTGTCAGGATAACGGGAATCAGATGGCGGGGGCGGCGACTGGTGCCGACGGCGTCGCGGGATCGTCGTCGTCGAACTCGCCGGGGAGCGCCTCGCCCTCGACGTCGACCCGGGGCAGGATGCGATCGAGCCAGGACGGGAACCACCAGTTGGCATTGCCCGCAAGCGACATGAACGAGGGGACAATGATCATGCGGACGACGAGGACATCGATCAGGATGGCCGCGCCAAGCCCGATCCCGATCTCCTTGATGGTCCGGGCGTCGCCCAGCGCGAAGGCGAGGAAGACGCTGGTCATGATCGCGCCGGCGGCGAGCACGACCCGGCCCGATGCCCCGATGCCGTGGCGGAGCGCCCAGCTGTTGTCCTTGCGATGCGTCCACGATTCGTGCACGCGGCTGATCAGGAAGATCTCGTAGTCCATCGAGAGCCCGAAGAGGATGCCGAAGAGGAAGATCGGGAGGAAGGACTCGATGGGCCCGGTGCGATCGACGCCGATGAGGTCGTTCAGCCCCCAGAGCCCCTTCTGGAAGATGAGGACGATGACGCCGTATCCCGCGAAGAAGGACATGAGGTTGACCACGGCGGCCTTGACCGGAATCAGGACCGAGCGGAAGACGGCCATCAGGATCAGGATGCTGAGCCCGGCGACGAGGGCGATGTAGACCGGCAACCGGCTCGATGTCGCGGTGGCGAGATCGGCGAAGGTGGCGGTGGCGCCCCCGACGTAGACCTCCAGGCCGCTCTGGCCGACTGCCTGGGGGATCACGGTGTCACGCAGGGTCTTGATGAGCTGCTCGGTGGCCTTGTCCTGGGGAGCCGTGACCGGGATGAGCGAGAAGATGGCGGTATTGGCCTCGGCGTTCAGGGTGGGAGGGGAGCCGAAGGCGACGCCGTCGGTGGCGCTGAGCGTCTTCGCGAGGGTATCGACCTGCGCCTGGTCGAGGGCGCTCCCATCCTTGTTCTCGACCACGATCAGGAGCGGACCGTTCGCGCCGGGCCCGAAGCCCTCGGCGATCAGGTCGTAGGCCTTGCGGGTGGTGGAATCGGCAGGGCCGGTTCCGGCATCGGCCGAACCCAGCTGGGCACTGAAGACCGCCGGGTAGGCGAGGACGCCGATGACGACGAGGCCGGCGATCAGCCAGAGGGCGGGGGCCTTCTGGATGCGGGCGGTGTGCTTGTAGCCGAAGCTGCGCTCGACCGGGCGGTGGGTGTTCTTGACGAAGGCCCAGGTATCCATCCTGGCGCCGAGCAGCCGGAGCAGGGCCGGCATCAGGCCGACCGCGATCATCATGCTCACGGCAACGGCGATGGCGCCGCCGGCCCCGAGGAAGCCGATGAAGGGGATGCCGATCGCGAAGAGGCCGAGGAGGGCGATGACGACGATGGTTCCCGCGAAGAGTACCGCCCGCCCGGCGGTATCGGTCGCGGTGACCACCGCCTGATCGACGGACCGCCCGGCGGCGCGTTCTTCCCGGAAGCGGGTGATGATGAAGAGCGCGTAGTCGATCCCGACCCCCAGGCCCATCATGGACAGGAGGGCGGTGGTGATGGTGGAGAAGTCGAGGAAGCTGGCGAGGATCGTGACGATGAGGATCGAGATCCCGACGCCGGTGGCTGCGGTGAGGATCGGCAGGCCCATCGCGATGACGGAACCGAACATGATGAGCAGGATGATGATGGCGGCGGCGATCCCGACGATCTCGGAGGCGCCGGTCTCCGGGATCTGCGAGATGACCTGGCCCCCGACTTCGGTCTGGAGGCCGTCGCCGCCGGTTGCCTTCACGAGGTCCAGCAGGTCGTCCACGCTGGCGCTATCGAGTTCGACGCCTGGCTTGTCGTACTGGATGGTGGCGTAGGCGATCCGGCCATCCTGCGAGATCGTGCCGGCATCGAAGGGAGACTGGACGGCGATCACCTCGGGGAGCGACTTCGCCTTGGTCAGGAAATCATCGATGCGGGCCTTGATGGCGGGATCGGTGACGGTGGTGTCGCTCTTGAAGACGACCTGCGCGCTGTCTCCGGCGGCCTGGGGGAACCGGGCGTTGAGGGTATCGATCGCCTGCTGCGATTCCGTGTTCGGGACGGAGAACTTGTCGGCGAGGGTGCCCCCGATGGTCGATGCGAGGATGGCGAGCACGATGATGATCGCGGCCCATCCTCCGAGCACCTGCCACGGCTTGCGGGTGGCGAATTCGGCCCAGCGGCGCAACGGTCCCGAGCGCGCGGGAGATGACGACGAAGCCATGTGAGCAGTGTCCTTTCGTGGAAGCATCATGGGGACGCGCGTGGACAGGAACGGGCCCCGCGCGGTAGACTTGCCACATACTAAACGGTCACTCAGTCATTCGCAAGGGGGGACGGGGATCCGGTTCCGGGGGAATGACGATACGGGGAGTGCCCGATGCGATTGTGCGTGAACGTGCCGTGCATGATGGCGTAGTGGTATGAAGGATGACGGCGTGTTCCCGGGCCGGGGCGCGGCCCATCCCGGAGTAGCTGGTGCAAGGCGGAAGGCGGTCGCAATGGCAGCGACAACGACGACGATGAAGCGGGAGGGCGCCCGCGACGATGAGGGCGGTTCCCCGAGCGGCGCGGACCTGCTGGTAGCCGTGGCGCGGCGGCTGTTCCTCGAACAGGGGTATGCGAACGTCTCGATGCAGGCGATCGCCAGCGAGGCGGGGATGACGAAGGGTGCCCCGTATTACTACTTCCCGAGCAAGGAGGCGCTCTTCCTGGCCGTCTCCCGGGAGGTGCTGGCGACGCTGCGGGATGCGGTGAATGCGGCGCTGGCGGGAGAGGCGCCGCTGCGCGACCGGCTCTGCATGGCGCTGGCGGTGGTCGTGAACTCCACGAGCGACGATCTCTCGACCTGGCTGACGGACCTGAAGCTGGTGCTGAAACCGGACCAGGCGCTGGCGATGGTGCACGAGCTGATCGGTTCGTACGAGATCGGGACGATGTTCGTGCCGGCGCTGACGGAGGCGCAGGCCCGGGGCGAGATGACGCGCGTGAGCCCGGAGGTGGCGGCGCGGGTGATGTTCCGGCTGATGATGGCCTGCATGGAGGAATGCAGCCATTGGCGGCAGGGAGGGGCGCCGCACCTGTGGAACCCGGAGGAAGCGATCGCGGAATCGGTCGATGTCTTCCTCTACGGGATCGGGGCGCCGCCGGAGAGCGGGACGTAGACAGCGACAACGGGCAGGGTTGGACGATGCTCCAATCCCGCCCGTTGCTTGCGTCGGGTCCTAGTCGCTGTCCGCGGTGGTCTCGCCGGAGGCGGGGGACAAGTCGAGTGTCAGGTCATCGACGCAGGAGGTGTCCAGCTCCTTGCGCGGGGCATCGAGGAAGGCGACTGCCATCGCCACCCCGCACCGGCCGCTGGTGTCCAGCGGGTCGTGGGCGGCGGTGGGAATCTCCACGAGGACGGCGTTCGACAGGTTGTCCAGCAGGCGTTCGCCGTCGAACGTGGGCGTGATCGGGTCGAACCTGCCGGTGAGGATGAAGGTCGGGACGTCACTGACGACTGGCTCATTCGCGATCTCGCCGGAGGGGTCGAGGTCCCAGGCGTCGCAGATCTCGAAGTAGCCGTCCATGGAGGACGTCTCGGCGTCGATCACTTCCTCGCTGACCCCGGCGTCCTCCACCTCGTCCATCACCTCATCGGTATCGACGTAGGGCAGTTCGTCCTGGCAGAGCACGCTGTAGTGGAGTGGAACGCTCATGCCCTCGCTGGTCGAGATGAGTTCCGGGACGAGGGCGCTGAAGACATCGCTCTCGCCGGCGGCAACCGATGTGATGAGGGGCGGCACGTAGGCGATGGTGACGTTGAAGAAGATGAGCTGGTAGACGAGGTTGACGAAGGTCCCGCCATCGGCCATGGCCTTCTCGGTCTTGCCGGTGAGGGGGTTCTCGAAGGTCAGCAGCATCGGCTTCTTGTTCAGAGCCTGGACGACCTCGGTGTAGGTCGCAGCGAGATCGGGATGGGCAGCGTCGCACTCGGGGTCGTCGGCGCAGGCGGCGAAGGTGGCATCGAGCGCCTCCTGGTGGCCGATCATGAGGCTGTCGAAGAACTGCTTCTCGGGGATATCCGGCGAATTGAGGATGGCGCTGCGCACGATCCCCGGTTCGTAGCGCATGGTTTCGAGGGCGAGCATGGAGCCGTAGGAGGTGCCCAGCAGGTCGATGCGCGAGGCGCCGAGCGCCTGGCGGACCGCATCGATATCAGCCACGCTCTGGCGGTTGTTGTAGGTGTTGAGGTCGATGCCCTCGTCGGCGAGCTGGGCGGCGCAATCGAGGTAGGGGTTGTCGTACGCGGCGGCCTCGTCGTCCTCGGCCGGCTCCTCGCCGGTGGGCTCGCGATCGGCGGGGCAGACGACGGCCGGGAGGGTCTTGCCGGTGCCGCGCTGGTCGAAGAGCACGACATCGTGGTCCTCGAGCAGGGGGCTGAGGGACGCGATGGTGTCGTCGCCATAGTCGGCGTCGAAGGACCAGAGGAAATCGGTGATGCCCTGGCCCGGGCCGCCGCCAAGGACGAAGAGCGGCGTATCCGAAGGGTGCTTGCCGGTGGCGGGGATGATGACGACGTAGAGCTCGATGGTCTCCTCGTCCTCCGGGTCGTTGTGATCCTGGGGGACCGTGACATAGCCGCAGGTGAGATCGACGTCCTTCATGCTGTCGGGGATCTCGTCCCGGGTGTAGAGGCACTTCGCCGGGCGAAGTTCGGGCAGATCGGCCGGTTCCGGATAGGCGGGCGGGAGGTCGGAGGCGGCATCCCGCGCAAGGGCGGGCTGGAGGCCGGGGCTCTGGGCGATGAGGGTGGCGAGCAGGAGAAGGGCGATGCCGAGACGGCGCGCGGCGTGCCCTGCCCCTGCCCGGAAGATGGTGACGGGCATGGTGGCTGTCCTCGAGGCGCTGGATGCTGGTTGGCGCGGACCGGGCCTGCTGGCTGGCCGCGGGATGTGTCCCACCATGCCTAACGCCGGATGGGGCGAAAAGGTTCACGCAACCCTGGCGCCCGGGGTGTCCGGACATCCGGTAGACTTGGGACAGACCCGCTTCTCATCCCGCCCGAGCGTTCCACATTCACATCCCTATCCCATCCCAGGAGGTTGCCGCCGTGATGTGCATCCGATCCAGGATCGATCGACCGTTCGCGCGGTTGCTCGCGATTGCCACCCTCGCCGTGATGGCCTGGGGGACGGCGTTCGTGCCCGGGGCGATCGCGGCGACGCCATCGCCCGAGGCGGACGAGGCCCCGACGCTGGCCTACACGGCGTGGCGGCTGGCCAGCCTCCAGACAGCCGGAAACCCGCTGGCCGAGCCGGAGGCGGGGGAGACGTTCTCGCTGGCGTTCGGCGAGGGGGGGCACGTCACCGTGACCACCGATTGCGCCGTGGCGAACGGCACGCTGGCGATCGAGGCGGATGGGACCGTGGTGCCGGGCGTCTCGATTTCCGGGGAGAACACCTGCAAGCGGCAATCGTTGCCGGAGCGCTTCGTGAACCTCGTCAACCTCGCGACCGCGTGGACCTTCGAGGACGATGGAATGCTGGCGCTGACGTTGATGGACGGGGGCTCCATCCGGCTGGCGCAGGAGATCGTGGGCACGACCTGGCGCTGGACCGGGTTCCAGGGCGGCGACGATGCCACGGTCACGCCCGAGGCGTCGGAGGTGGCCGTGACCCTGACGTTCCGCGAGGACGGGACGGCGCATGTCGCGTCCGGCTGCGCGAGCGCCGATCTCCCGTACACGCTGGAGGGAGCGAGCGGACTGGCGATCGATGCGGATGGGCTGGAGGCTTCCTGCCCGGACGGATCGGCAGCGGCGAGGCTGATGCGGGACCTGGCGTTCATGCGCTCGTACGTCTTCCGGGAGGGGCGGCTCTTCGTGTCGCTGCTGGCGGACGGCGGGATCCACGCCTTCGTGGCGAGCGCGCCTGAAGGGTAGGCCCGCGGGAATGAGCACGAATCCGGAGCGATGTGGCGCGTTTTTCCGCGCTCGATGCGTACGTAGGAGCAAGCAGATACGAACATATGTTCGAATCTG
>JBQCJS010000568.1:0-2696 GCA_051952485.1 Thermomicrobiales bacterium
AGATCGTGGTCGAGGAGACGCAGGCGCATCGCTTCATCACGGTGCAGTCCGGCAAGGTCGTCTCGATGGTGATCATGAAGCCGTTGAAGACCACTGGCGGGGCGTTCTCCGGAAGCGCGGAGGGTGACGTTCCCTCCTCCGCGGTGACGCCGGTTCCTGGCGCCCCCGCTGGCGGGGGGAGCGAGGGTTCGGAGGTCGCCGGCACCACCGATGGCGGTGGTGGTGCCGCGGTCGCTCAGGCCGGAACCACGAATGAGACCGTGGCGGTTGCCGCGGTCATGACGGACCGCAGTGTGTCCACTTCGACGGCGTCAACCGCGGGGACCTCGTCTTCGACAGGGAGCGTGGCTCCGGAGACCCAGCGGGCAGCGCCGGTGGTCACGACCCTGCCCCGGACGGGTTCCGGCCCGGCGGAGGTCGCTCCGCTGGCGACGGCCTGGATGCTCGCGGCAATCTCGCTCCTGCTCTTCGCAGTCGGGCGATCGCTGCGCATCCGATCGCGCCACGACAGCTAGGCGCTGCGGGCACGAACGATCCCCTGTCGCCCGGGACAGGGGATCGTTCGTGCCGTGCCCGGCGGGGTATCGAGGCGGCAGCCGGAGACCGACCGCGCGTCAGGCGGCCGGAAGCTCCATTCAGGGGAACCTGATGCCGAGCTTGATGGATTGCTCCGGATGCTCGTCGATCGCGCGGTAGGCCTCGACGGCGTCCTCGAACGGCACGACCGGGGAGAGGATGCCATCCGTCCGGATCTTCCCTGCCTGAAGCCACTCCAACCCAAGCCGGACGACCCGCTCCAGCGTCCAGGCCGGGGCATCGCGCATGGGAAGGCTCTCGGCGCGGACGGAGAGCAGCGTGAGCTGGTTGATATGGAACTCGTCGCCCAGCAGCAACCCGGCGGCATCGCGCCCGTAGAAGGAGACGACGCAGACCGTTCCCCCGAAGCGGGCTGACCGGATCGCCTGCTGCAAGGCTCCCACGCTGCCCGATGTCTCGATGGCCACGTCGACCCCGAGATTGCTCGTCTGCGATGGCCGCTCCGTGTAGCCGCCCACGAGGCGGGTTCCCCCGCCGCCGTCGTATCCGGGTTCTCCGGTCAGGCGGCGGATGGCGAGGCCGGTGTCTCCACCGGCTTCCTGCGCCGGATCGATCGCGACATCGGCCCCATGGGCGAGCGCCAGTTCGCGCCGGGTGGCGATCGGGTCCACCACGATCACCTGGGCAGCTCCGGCGATGCGGGCCAGTTGTGCGGCCACGAGGCCGATCGCCCCCAGGCCGAAGACCGCGACGCGATCGCCGAGGCGGATGCCGGCATCGCGCATCGCCAGCGCCATCACGACGGGGTCGAGGCAGAGCGCGGCTTCCGGAGACAGGTCCGGCGGCAGGGGATCGACGCGGTCCTGCGCCACCGTGTGGGTTTCCCGGATCGGCATGTGCCCGAAGACGCGATCGCCAACGGCAAAGCGGGTCACGTCCTGCCCGATCTCGGTCACGGTGCCCACGGCCATGTTGCCGAGCCGCTTCGGGAAGCTGGCAAGGGCCGATGCCGGGTCGGTCGGGATCACGGCGCCCCATGCGCCGTCGTAGGGACGGCTGGCGACGGGATCGTTGCGGTAGCCGACCAGTTCCGTGCCGTGCTTGGGGGAAGCGAGCTCGGTGCGGATGCGGACGTCGGCCGGGCCCAGGGGCGGATCGTCGTAGTCGCGGAAGGCAGGCGTCCGGGGTGCGGTCGCGATGAGTTCGCGTGGCATGGGATGGCTCCTGGTCGGGGCGGAACGTCGTCGGGGCTTTATCGCCCCACACCGGGGCAACCGTATGGGGGAGGACGCCACAAGGCGGGAGCGATGCTTCGCTCCCGCCTCGACCTTCACCTCGGAATCGGCCCGGTGGCTAGTCCGTGACCTTCTTCAGGGTGTCCGACACTTTATCCTTCAGATCGGCGACGCCTTCCTTGATGTCACCGGCGACCTTCTCGGCCTTGCCTTCGCCTTCGGTCTGCTTGTCCCCGGTGACCTTGCCAACGCCTTCCTTGACGTTGCCGGAAACCTTGTCGCCGATGCCAGACAGTCGATCCTTGTCCGTGTCGCTCATGGGACACCTCGCTGTATCCAGTTTCTGGCCAGGCTTCTCCCGGCACCTCACCATCGCTCAGGCAGGAGCCATGCCACGCCGGTCCCTTCCGGGCACGGCTGCATCATCCGCACCGCGAATCGAGGCCCCACCCGTGAAGACCACCCGCGCCACCAGGACCCTGACGAAGCTGCGTGTTCCCTTCGCGGTTCACGAACATCCCTACGATCCCGACGCCGATCACAAGGGAGTGCAGGCTGCAGCCGCGCTGGGGGAGCCGGCCGAGCGGGTGTTCAAGACCCTGATTGCCACCGTCGATGGCAAACCGGTCTGCGCCGTCATACCGTCCAACCGAGAGGTGAGCATGAAGAAGCTGGCGGCCGCCTTCGGGGGGAAGTCCGCGCAGATGGTCGCGCCCACCGATGCCGAGCGGCTCACCGGCTACGTGGTCGGGGGCATCAGCCCCTTCGGGCAGAAGCGGACGTTGCCGACGGCGGTGGACCGGTCGGCGCTGGAGCAGGAGACGATCTTCGTGAATGGGGGCGGGCGGGGCGTGCAGGTGTCGCTCGCGCCAGATGACGCCGTGACGTCGCTGAGGGCGTCGGTCGCCGATCTGCTCGCCGAGG
>JBQCJS010000569.1:0-3241 GCA_051952485.1 Thermomicrobiales bacterium
GCCGCAGCTCCGCGAAGTAGGCCTCCACGGAATGGAGGCCGTGGGCGGCCATGCGCGCCCCGAAGAACTCGTCCTTGTCCGCGCTGAATCGCATCTCGGCCTGGGCTGCCGGAACCGCCAGCTTCCCCGCGACTCCCTTCGGCAGGTGCGCGCCCATGTCCGGTTGGGCCGGATCGCAGACGAGGGCGGCCAGGCGATGTTCGACGGTCGCGGCCTGGGGCGCGAGATAGCCGGCGAACGAGCGCCCGATCAGCACGAATCCGTTCGGGTCCACGCGGGGATTGGTCTCCAGGAGATCGATCAGCGGGGTGAGCACGGCATTGAAATCGGGCCGGAAGAAGAGCCCCTGCTCGTAGAGCGCCGCGCCCTGTCCGGGACCTTCGAACACGACAGCGTTGTATCCGCGAGCCAGGGCGGCAGGCACGTCGGTCCAGCCTTCCTCGGCGGTAGAGTCGTAGCCGCAGGGAAAGAGCACGGTCGGGCGCGGTGAGGGATCGGCGTCAGGGGCGTACAGGAATCCCTTGAGCGTGGTCTCCCCATAGGGAATGCGCAGCATCTCGGCATGGGGAGCGAGAGAGGGCAGGGCGCGGGCGAATGCCTCGACCTGGCGGCGATAGGCCGTCAGCAGGCGCTGATCGGTGAGGTCGTGACGCAGGAAGAAGTACGCCTGCCGGAAGTACTCGCTGGCACGGAGCGCGAGACTGCGGTCCGTCTCCGGGTCGCTTCCGGGGCCCGTCGCATCGAGCCTGGTCATGGTCTCCTCGGCCCGCTGGCTCCATGCATTGAACCAGTGTTCCGGGGTGGGGTTGTCGATGGTGCTGGCGGTCGCGAATGCCTCGCCCAGATCGGCCATCCCGGCATAGGAGGCGGAGAGCGTGCGGGCGAACTGGCCATCGTAGAGCTCGTCCCGGAAGTGGATGCGGATTGACTGGGCCACGGCGGTTCCTCCTGGGGCGAGGCGCATGCGAAACCGTCCCGCCGGCGTCAGCGCAGACGGGATCGATGGGTCACGCAACTGCGTGACCGTCCCAATCTAGGGATGTTGGCCGGATCGCGCATCGTAGAGATTACCGAGTTGGGGTGTCGATTCCTTTGCAGGACGTCGGTCGGGTGCGCTGCTCAGAGTTTTCCGATGGACAACGCTTGACAACGTCCTCCCGCTGCGGCACCGTACGTGGTGGTGTCTCTTGGGTCCCAGCAATGTGTCTCGATCCACCCCACGTCGGGAGTGGTTTGCCGCATGTCCGCCGCACGGCGAGGCATGCAAACCTCGCCGCCGCCTGGCCACGGCGGTTCGCCTCCGGGAGTAGACGCACCATGACCGACCCGCGCCCGACCGATGCCCTTCCTGCCGAGCGTTTCGCCATCAAGCTGTCCCGCCGGACCGCGCTCCGAGCCGGCGCCGGGGGCGGACTCGCCACCGCACTCACCATGGCAGGCTTCAGCGCCGTCGCCCAGGACGCCACGCCGAGCCCGGCCGCGGAAGGTCCGGTCTCGGTGGCCGCCAAGTACCTGACCAATCCGCGCGGGTTCACCTGGGATGCGGAAGGCACGCTCTACGTCGCGCTCGCCGGAACCGGTGGCGCCGAGATTGTCGACCTCGACAACATCGGTGGCCCGGGCCAGACCGGGGATTCCTCCGTCATCGCCAAGGTCGAGCAGCAGGTCCCGGTGGTCGTCGCCTCGGGGATGCCATCGACGCAGATCACCCACCAGCGCACCATCGGGGTCGCCTCCGTGGCGATCATTGATGACGAGGTCTACGTCCTGATCGATGCAAACGCGATGGGATTCCGGCCGACCGGCGACCAGCCGGACGGGGTGTACAAGATCGGCACGGATGGCACGGCAACCCTCATCGCCGATACCGGCCAGTGGGTCGAGGACAATCCCGCCAAGTTCAAGCCTGCCGACTACAACCCGCGCGGCGAGGTCTTCGGCATGGTGGCGGACAAGGACAGCCTGTGGGTTGTCGAAAGCAACACCGGTCAGGTGTTGCGGGTCACCCTCGATGGCACCATCACCCGGATCGCCGATCTCTCGGTAGGACATCCGCTTCCCACCGGACCGGTCCTCTCGCCGAACGGTGGCATCTACGTGGGCTACCTGACGGCGGTCCCGTACTTCACCGGTGCGGCGTCGGTGGTGGAGGTCACGCCGGATGGCACGGTCACCGAGGTCTGGAAGGGCCTGACGATGGTGATCGCCGTCGCGCTGGATGACGAGGGAACGCTCTACGCGGCGGAGATGTCGACCAACAACGCGACCACGGCGCCGTACATCCAGCCCGCGACGGGCAGGATCGTGAGGCAGACCGGCCCTTCCACCCTGGAGGAAGTGGCGACGAACATCAACTATCCGGTCTCCCTCGCGTTTGGGCCGGACAAGGCGCTCTACGTGGGAGCGCCGGCCATCGGGTCCAACGACGCCGACGGCTACATCCTGCGGATCGATCCGGCCAAGCTCACCGGGGCGGTGGACGTGCGCAGTGTCGCGAACACCGTCGGCGGGCAGGGGCTGCCCATCCCGACGAACAGCGACTTCGGGAACGCCACCCCGGCCGACGATGCCCCGGCCAGCCCCGTGGCGAACCCGACCGCGACGGCAACCGAGTCGGCCTCCGCCGCGAAGCAGACCGCCGAACTGGAAGCGGGCGACTTCTGGTTCAAGCCGAACACGATCGAGGCGAAGGCGGGCGAAGCGATCACCGTGACGGTGAAGAACACCTCCCCGCTGCCTCACAACTTCAGCATCGACGCCTTCAAGGTCAGCATCTACATGCAGCCGGGCGAGAGCAACTCGGTGACGTTCACGCCGACCGCTGGCACGCAGCAGTTCTACTGCAACCTGCCGGGGCACAAGGAGGCGGGCATGGTCGGCACGCTCACCGCGAGCTAACCGGTCGCCTCAAAACCCACGTGCAGCTTGGGCCGGCAACCCTGTCTAGGGGGTTGCCGGCCCATTTTGCGCAAAATCATCGGGAGGCAGAACTGCTGCCAGGGGAGCCGGATGGTCGGGGCCCATGTGATCGGCTATCAGTTTTCGCGAACTACGCCGGGTTGGGAGCGTCGTTACCGCGAATTCCCACGTATGCGCCAAAGGTCATGGTCCGTCCGGCGGGAAAATATGCTCGCTTCGGCGGGTGTGTGGATTGTTGCCCGGAAAGTGTCGCCACTTGCCCATTGTTCCGGGTACAGGACTTGCCTAGAATCGAAACGTGGTCCACAGAGAGGAATCTCTG
>JBQCJS010000570.1:0-2776 GCA_051952485.1 Thermomicrobiales bacterium
TGACGCCGATGCCATTTCCAACGAGGACCTGCTGACGGTCGATTGCGATGTCCTGATTCCTGCGGCGCTGGAGGGCCAGATCACCAGCGGCAACGCCGGCGCGATCAAGGCGTGGCTGATCGCCGAGGCCGCGAACGGGCCGACCACCCCGGCGGCGGACGACATCCTCTACGATCGCGGCGTGCTCGTCCTGCCGGACATCCTCGCCAACGCCGGCGGGGTGACGGTGTCCTATTTCGAGTGGGTGCAATCGTTGCAGTCGTTCGCGTGGACCGAGCGCGAGGTGAACGAGCGCCTTCGCGACATCATGCAGCGGTCGTACCAGGCCGTATTCGAGACCACCCAGAAGTACGACGTGCACATGCGAACCGGCGCCCTCGTCCGGGCCATCGAGCGTGTCGCCGAGTTCACGAAGCTGCGCGGGATCTATCCGTAGTCCGCAGTCCCCAAGAACCCGTCACTCCGATACCCAGACACCCTCCCAGTCAGCGACCGGGAGGGTGTCTCCGTGATGGCACCGAATTGATGGGATACGCCCGCCATTTCCGGGGGATCGCACTGGAGTTCCGGTCGGCCAGACGCGGCCCTACTCGTCGACGAGGAGGCGACGCAACTCGTCCTCTTCCGTGCGGTGGGTGATGGCGATCACCTCGTCGCCCGGTTCGATCCGGGTCGTCCCGCGCGGCACGATCACATCCACACCGCGGGCGATCGCGGCTATCACGCAGTCCACCGGAAGCTCGATCTCGTCGAGCGTCTGGTTCGCGATGGGGGAATGCTCATCGATCGAGGCCTCCACGATGCTGAGATCAGCATGACGCAGGCTCAGCAGGTGGATGAAGTTCCGTTCGGGAATGGCCTGCTCGATCAGGTTGAGGATGAAATTGGTCTGGCTGACGGTGACATCGACCCCGAGTACCCGGAAGAGCTGTTCGTTCTTCGGGTTGTTGACGCGGGCGATGGTGCGGCCGACGTGGAACTTGTTCTTGGCAACCTGGCAGACGACGAGGTTGTCCTCGTCCTCGCCGGTGACGGCGATCACCACATCGGCGCGGGCCGCTCCGGCTGCCGCGAGCACGGCGGCTTCCGCGCCGTCCCCGGCGAGGACCACGGAGCCGAACCGCTCGGCATAGACTTCCACCTTGGCCGGATCGCGCTCGATGAGCAGCACCTCGTGGCCCTCGTTGACGAGGGTCTTCGTCAGGTAATAGCCGACCTTGCCGCCGCCGACGACGATGATGTACACGAATGAACGTCCTTCCTCAGGGGCGGAAAGCATCGCCCGCGGAGATCACCTGATCGAGGATCAGCGCGGAGACGGTGGTGGTGGGGCAGACGGTCGACAGCCCGAGCCGCCGGTAGGTGTCCTCCCGGACGGGATCGTAGATGCGGCAGATCACCTGCGGCACGTTGAAGACCGTGCGGGCGACCTGGGCGGCCATGATGTTCCGGTTGTCGCCATTGGTCACGGCGACAAACGCGTGGGCATCCTCGATGCCGGCCGAGCGGAGCACATCCTCGTCGATGCCGGTGCCGATGATGGCGTCGCCCGAGAAGTCGGGCGAGAGGCGCTTGAAGGCGGCCGCGTTGTTGTCGATCACCGTCACGTTGTGGCCGTTCTGGTCGAGCAGCGACGCGACGCGAGCGCCCACGCGACCGCATCCCATGATGATGACGTTCATGCGCCCTCCACGGCATCGGCCAGCCAATCCGGCATGGCCGGACGGACCACCAGCACCTCACAGGGGGCATTCTTCAGGACATAGTCGACCGTCTCGCCGATGGTGGGGCGTCCGAACTTCCGCTTCACCGTGGTGCCCATGATGATGACATCGGCGTTGCGATCGATCGCTTCATCGACGATGGCGGCGCCGGCGGACCGGGCCTGCAACAGTTCCGTCGAGAGGTTGGCGGCACGCCCATCGACACAGGTCATGCCGATCTTCTCGGCATCGTGGAGCACCTGCTCGCCGCGCTCGATCTCGAGCGGCAGCTCGGCATCGAGTGGCATGGACTGCTGGACTTCGACGACATAGATGAGGGTGATGATGGAGTTCTGCCTGCGAGCGATCTTCTCGACGAACTTCAGGAGCCTGGCATCGCTGTCGCTCCCGGAGACGGGGACGAGGATGCGCCTGGAGTCGGGAACGGTGCGGTCGGCGGGAACTGGTCGAAATGCCTGACGCAAACTGACCAAGAGAGATTCCTTCGTAGGAGAGGGCCGGTGCTGGACCATCCAGCAGGGACACGCGCAACCGCGAATCTTACGTGCTTCGGATGTGCGTGTCGACGTCTATTGTAGTCCTTCGCGCAAGTTCTCGCGTCCCCATCGCGGGCAATCCTGGACGCTCGCCCGCGATGCCTGGCGCGGTCACGACGCCGCGGTCGCCGCGCCCAGACGCTTCAGGTGGATGAGCAGCGCGCCGATGTCCGATGGAGCCACACCCGCCGTGCGCGCCGCCTGGCCGATCGTGGCCGGGCGGGTGCGGGTGAGGGCCTGGGCCGCCTCGACGCGGAGCCCGGTCACCGCATCGAACCCGAGGGAGGGCGGGATCGGATGGGCGTCATGGGCACGGAATCGCTCGACCTCCTTCTCCTCCTTGGCGATGAAGGCGCTGTACTTGGCGGCGATCTCGGCCCGTTCCAGGACGACCGGCGACGTGGGGAGCGCGCCCGGCCAGAGGTCGAGGTCATCCAGCGCCACGAAGACCTGGGGCAGTGTCGCACCGGGACGGCGCACGAGCTCGAGCGCGTTCAGGGAGCGTGCGGCAGGGTC
>JBQCJS010000571.1:0-5162 GCA_051952485.1 Thermomicrobiales bacterium
GCCCCGTAAGCCGGTTCAACGCCCACGCCGTCAGCATCCGGCTAGCCGCCAACTCGTTTGGTGGGTGTCGGGATCGACGGGACGCCCGCCTCATCACCTCTCCGCGGTTCAGGTTCAGCCCTGGGGCCGCTTCGCGAGGTCGGCGATGGCCTCGATGGTCGCGTCCAGCTCCGGCTGGTCCACATACCCCATGTGCCCCACCCGCAGCACGCTCTGCGCCAGGTGCCCCTGCCCGATCGCGATCTCGATCCCGTATTCGTCCCGCAGCCGGTCGTGGAAGTCCTGCGAGGAGACGAATCCCTCCGGCAGGCGGAATGCCGTCACCGCCTGCGACGGATAGGCCGGGTCGGCCAGCACCCGCAGACCGTTGGTGCGAAGGCCGTCCCGCATGTGCCCCCCGAGCCGGGCGTGCCGGGCATACATCGCCTCCAGACCCTCGTCCAGCATCGCCGTCACCGCCGCGTCCAGGGCGTATTGCAGCGACAACGCCGGTGTCTGCGGGCTCGTGTGGTGGGCCATCGCCTCCGCCACCGTCCGCACGTCCCAGATGAAGCGGGGGAAGGTGCTCTCCTCGGCGGCGGCCATCGCCCGCTCGCTCACGGCCGAGATCATCAGGCCGGGAGGACACATCCACGCCTTCTGCGATCCCGACAGCACCCAGTCCAGGTCCCACGCATCCACGTTCACCGGCATCGCCGCCGCCGAGCTCACGGCATCGACCACCACCAGCGCCCCGTGCGACCGCGCCACCGCCGCCAGCTCCTTGAGCGGGTTCGCCAGGCCGGTGGAGGTTTCGCTGTGCGTGATGAACGCCGCCCGGAACGGCCCATGCTCCCGGAACGTTTCGTCCAGCATGTCCGGCGTCACCGCCGTGCCCCACTCCACATCGATCCGGTGGACCTGGAGGCCAAGCCGCGCCGCCGTCTTCGCGTAGCGGTCGCCGAAATCGCCGCTCACCGTGACCACGATCCGGTCACCCGGCGACGTCAGGTTCACGATCGAGGCTTCCCAGCCGGCGGAACCGGTACCCGTCCACCAGAGGACGGTCTGCTCGGTCGCATGGACGAGCTTCAGGTTGTGCGCCAGCCGGTCGACCAGCTCGGTCGCCTCTGGACTGCGATGCGGCACCATCGGCCGGTTGGCCGTCTCGATGACCGCCGGGTGCAGCACGGTCGGACCCGGGATACGCAGCCATTTGCCGTTCGCCAACCGAGGATCGCTCGGGAGGCTGCGGGTGAATGCCGTCGAGTGGATGGAGGTGGATGTGGCAACCATGGGAACTCCGGGAGTGGGCGGGTCAGTCAGTCGAACGCGATGTTGGCCAGATGCGTGGGATGCTCGAAGAGGACCAGGTCGGGCTCGATCCGGTCCTCGGTGATCCGGATGACCCCGACCCCGAAGTGATCGAACCAGCGGCGGTCGGTCGCCGATCCGGGATTGAACAGGATGGTTTCGCGCACCGACTCCATGAGCGGCTTGTGGCTATGCCCGAACAGCACGAGGTCGGCCTTGCCCGCGAATTGCCGGATCGCCTCGTCCCGCGCCGAGCGGCCACCGTGGCCATGGAGCGCCCGCACACGATGGCGTCCGACGGTGAGGCGAAGGGTCAGTGGCAGCGTCGCCTGGAGGTCGGCATCGTCGTTGTTGCCCCGAACGGCCAGCAGCGGGGCAATCTCGGCCAGATCCTCCAGGACGGCGCGCGTGTTCACATCGCCCAGGTGGATCAGCAGGTCGACCCCTGCCCGCCGGAAGAGGTCGAGCACCTCCGGGTGGAGCTGGCGCACCGAGCCGGGGAAGATATGGGTGTCGGCGATGACCCCCAGCGTCAGCGGCGTCTCGAAGGTCCGCTCCCGCGTCAGCAGCCCGCCCATCCCCATGCCCGTCATCCCCTACTCGTCCACCACCGAGAAGATGATTCCCGATGCAAGGCTGGTGAGGATTGCACCGATGAACGCCCCCCACCAGCTGACGGTCAGGTCCGGCACGATCGAGGCGCCGAGCTTGAAGAGGGCAGCATTCACCACGAGCGCGAACAGCCCGAACGTGAGGCAGGTCAGCGGCAGGCTGATCGTCTGCACGATCGGCTTGAGGAACGCGTTGATGACTCCGATCACGAGGCCGAAGAGGATCACCGCGCCGGGCGATGAGAACTCGATCAGCCGCTGGGAGATCGTGCCGAGCGTCAGGGTCGCCACGACGGCGGCGATGGCGTAGGCAAAGATGCGGATCATGGCTTCCGGTATTCACGAACGACGGTCGACGGCGCCGGGGAAGAAGGGAAGGAGGCCCGTTCCCACAGGGTTCGCCAAGTATAGCGGGCCATCGCGCCTTCGTTGGCCGCCATTCTCCGCTGGACCCTGGCGGACGACCGTCCATCCCGCGGCGGTGGGGCTGGAGCGCATCCCGAAACGGTGCTATCATTCGTGAAGTATTGGACATTCACGTTGATAGCGGAGACGCGGCGCTCCGGGGTGTCCACGTCCTGTATGGACGGGAAGGCAGGAACATCATGGCACGCGGCATCGCGGCACCTGGCGACACGGGAAACGATGGCTGTCCCATCGCCAAGACGGCCGACATCATCGGCAACAAGTGGACGCCACTCATTGTGCGGGACCTCGCCAAGGGCCAGAAGCGGTTCAGCGAACTCGAACGGTCCCTGCATGGGATCAGCCCGAAGACCCTCTCCGAGCGCCTGAAGCGCCTCGAGGAGGGCGCCATCATCGATCGCCACTGCTTCGCCGAGGTTCCCCCTCGCGTCGAGTACACCCTCACCGAGAAGGGGGTCGCCCTGCTCCCGGTGATCGACAGCATGCGCACCTTCGGCAACGACTGGCTGGCCGACGAGGATTGCCCGGAGGATGAGGCGGTTCCGGACGAGGCCGCAACGACCGCGAGCGCCGTCTGACGCACGCCCCGTCTATCGCCTCCCACTGCGCCAGACGCGAAACAGCACGTTGGTGACGATCGCCATCGCGACGGCGAACAGGACGATCAGCAACGCCCCCTCGAAACTGTTCCACGATGGGCGCAGCGCCAGGACGAGTACGGCGACGCCCAGCGAGAGCGCGGCAGCGACGATCGCCATGACCAGGCGGTTCACCATGCTGTTCATCTCGTACAGCATGTTCGCGATGTCATCGACCTGGATGTGCATCTTGAAGTCGTTGCGATCGAGCCGCGTGATGAATCGCTGGATCGTCGCCGGCATCGACGACGCCAGCAGTGCCGTCTCCAGCGGCTTCCCCTTCAGCCGGTCCCACCAGTACTCGGGCGAATAGAAGCGCACGCCAGCCCGGCGGATCGCCGGCTGCGCGACCGCGATCACGTCGATCTCCGGATCGAGCCGCCGCGCCACGGCTTCGGTGATGACCGCCGTCTTCGCCAGCATCGCCAGCTCCCCCGGCAATCGCAACTGGTACCGCCGGATCACCCGCATCACGTCGTCGGCGATCGTCATGACGGGAATCTCATCCAGCCGCACGCCGATGTAGTGCGTCATCAGGTAGGAGATCTCGCGTTCGAGCGCCTTGCGGTCGAGCGTCTGGGGCGCCGCGCCCAGCGCCGTGATCTCGTCCACCACCCGCTGCGGATTCCGCTCCATCACGGCCAGGACGAGGAAGAGCAACCGCTCCCGCATCTGGTCGTCCACGACTCCGACCAGCCCGAAATCATAGAGACCGATCGTCCCATCGGCGCACACCACCACGTTCCCCGGATGGGGATCGGCGTGGAAGACGCCCAGGTCGAGGATCTGGAAGGCCAGGATGCGGACCAGCGCCGCCGCGACCAACGACGGGTCCAGCCCGGCAGCGCGGATCGCCTCCACGTCATCCACGCGGACCCCGTCGATCCGGCCCATCGTCAGCACGCGGGAGGTCGACAGCGACCACGCGATGTCCGGCACCCGCACCGTCTCGTCCCGCGCCATGCCGAGGCCGATGCGCTCGCACATGCGGGCTTCCTGCAGGAAGTCCAGTTCCGCGCGGATCGTCCACGCGAACTCGTTCACCAGGTCGACGAGGCCCTGCTCGCGCAGGAAGCGGGAGCGGCGCTCGAACGAGGCGGCAAGCTGCTGCAGGATCGCGACGTCCTCGTTGACTCGCGCCGCGACTCCCCGCCGCTGCACCTTCACGACGACTCGCTCGCCGGTCACGGTCGTCGCGGCGTGAACCTGCCCGAGCGACGCCACGGCAATCGGTTCGAAGTCGAAGGTGGCGAAGACCCCCAGCGGCGGCGACCCCAGTTCCTGCTCGACGGTGGCCGTCACCACCTCCGGCGGGTCGGGCGCAATCCGGTCCTGCAGGCGTTCCAACTCCGCGATGTAGACCGGCGGCAGGAGATCGACCCGGGTCGCCAGGATCTGCCCGAGCTTGATGAAGGCCGGTCCCAGTTCCTCCAGCGCCAGCCGCAGGTGATGCGCCCGCACCTCGTCGGTCTGGTGCTGGTCCCCCAGCATGTCGGCGGCCGTCCAGCGGCGGAACGGCCCGACCGGCGCGACAAGTCCCCCGAGACCGTGCGCCAGCATGATGCGCACGATCTCGCGGTACCGGGCAGCGTGGCGTCGGTGGACGATGAAGCCGGTGATCACGGGTGGGGAGAAGCCTTTCCAGCCTGCGAGGCCGACCGAGACGCCGGGTTCAGCCGGTATACTGTCCGCCAGTCAGGCGCGGCGGGGCGGAGCACCCGCCGTCCGCTCATCAGCGTAGCAAAGGACACGTCGAGACGATGGTCGCACAGGAAACCGGTATCCAGACCTCCCCCATGGCAACCCGCAAGCCTCGGGTCTTTTCCGGGATTCAGCCCTCGGGCAACTTCCACCTCGGGAACTACCTCGGCGCGATCCGCAACTGGGTGAAGCAACAGGACCAATTCGACAACATCTTCTGCGTCGTGGACCTGCACGCCCTGTCGCTCCCGACCACGCGCGAATCGATGACCGACAACATCCGGGGTCTCGCCAATGTCCTGCTCGCTGCCGGGATCGACCCCGCCCGGTCGATCCTGTTCGTGCAGTCGGATGTCCGGGAACACACGGAACTCTGCTGGCTCCTGAACTCCGTGACCCAGTTTGGCGAGTTGCGCCGGATGACGCAGTTCAAGGACAAGTCGGGTGCCCAGGAAGAATCGGTGAGCGCGGCGCTCTTCGACTACCCGGTCCT
>JBQCJS010000572.1:0-5001 GCA_051952485.1 Thermomicrobiales bacterium
CTCTCCATCGCCAACTTCGCCATCATCGAGCGCACCACCATCCGCTTCGATGCGGGGCTGAACGTGCTCACCGGCGAGACTGGCGCAGGAAAGTCGATCCTTCTCGATGCCCTTGGCGCGGTGCTCGGGCAGCGGGTGAGCAGTGATCTGGTGCGGACGGGGGCGAAAGCGGCGCAGATCGAGGCCCTCTTCCAGCCGGCACCGGACGTGCTGGCCCGCCTTGCTCCCACCTTCGAGGAGCTGGGTATCGAAATCGACGAGGACGGCACGATCGTGGTGGCGCGGGACATCCTCGCCGGAGGACGCTCCACCGCCCGCCTGAACGGCCGCCTCGTCACCGCCTCGGCCCTGAATGCCGTCGGGGCGGCGCTCGTGGACATCCACGGCCAGTCCGATCACCTCGCGATCCTGAAGACCACCGAACAACGCGCCATGCTGGACCGGTTCGCTGGCCTGGACGAACGTCGCGCGCTGCTGGCCGGCAAGGTCCGCGCCTGGCGACAGGTTCGCCAGCGTATCCGCGACCTCTCCACCAATGACCGCGAGCGGGAGCAACGGATCGACCTCCTGCGCTACCAGGTCGACGAGATCGACGAGGCCGCGCTCACGGTCGGCGAGGACGAAGAGCTCGCGCGCGAACGGGAAGTCCTGCAGAACGCGGACCGCCTTCGCCACGACGCCGCGCTCGCGATCGCGGCCATTGCAGGGGACGATACGGCCAGCGACGCACCATCCGCGTCCATGCTCCTGCGTTCTGTCGAACGCTCGATGCAGGATCTCGCCCAGATCGATGCAGCTTCCCAGGGCCTTGCCGAACGCGCAACCGACCTCGTGGTGCTGGCCGAAGACCTTGCCCGCGACCTCGGGTCGTATCTCGATGCGGTGCAACTCGATCCCCAGCGACTCGCCGAGGTGGAGGACCGGCTCGCGCTCATCCAGTCGCTTCGCCGCAAGTACGGCGCGACGATCGAGGACATTCTCGCCTACGGGGACGACGCGCGCGGCGAGCTGGACCAGCTTGGCGGGGCGGCGTTCGATATCGACGCGCTCCATTCCGAGGAGGCGTCGCTTGCACGCGAGCTGGCCGCCCTCGCCGCGGACCTGTCGCAACGACGGGCGAAGGCCGCGGCGATCCTTTCGAAACGGATCGCCCAGAGCATCGCCGAACTCCGCATGGGCCGGTCCGAACTCTTCATTCGCGTCCAGCAGCGCCCGGATGCCGATGGTATCCCCCTGCATGAAGGCGGGGAGCCCGTCCACATCGACGAGTCCGGAGCGGACGATGTGGAGTTCCTGATCGCCCCGGATGCGGGCGAGACGTTGCGGCCCCTGGCGAGGATCGCCTCCGGCGGCGAGACTGCCCGCATCATGCTCGCCCTGAAATCCATCCTCTCGGACGTGGACGAGACCCCGACGCTGGTGTTCGACGAGATCGATGTCGGGGTCGGCGGTCGCTCCGGACAGGTCGTCGGTGAGAAACTGTGGTCCCTCACCGGGCATCACCAGGTGATTGTCATCACCCACCTTCCCCAGATCGCGGCATTCGCCAACCAGCACCTGCGTATCGCCAAGCAGGATCGCAATGGCCGCGTCGTCTCCACGGTCATCGAGATTCACGACGACGAACGCCTGGACGAGCTGGCCGCAATGCTGGACGGGACGCCGGTCACCGCCGCCTCCCGCGCCAGCGCCGAGGAGATGGTGCGGCGGAGCGACGACGCGATGCAGCGCATGGTCGCGCTCGCGACCGCCGGGAGTTCAGCTGCCTGATCCGGTGAGCATGCCGCTATACTGTCTGCGGTCGTGACATCATCGTGCGTCCATCTCGCATGCGCGTTCGACCGACGCACCCGAGCCTTTGCCCAGGAGTTTCCCGATGCAACCCAACATGAAGATGATCCAGCAGATGCAGAACCGGATGGCCAAGATCCAGCAGGAGCTGGACGAAGCCGTGGTCGAAGGAACGGCCGGGGGCGGTGTCGTCAAGGCCGAGGTGAATGGCCAGCGCGCACTCCTGTCGATCAAGATCGACCCCTCCGCCGTCGATCCCGAGGACGTCGAGATGCTGGAAGACCTCGTCCTCGCCGCCGTGCAGGACGCGATGGACCGCGCGGCCAAGCTCGCCGAGGACAAGATGAGTGCCCTCACCGGCGGCATCAAGATCCCCGGCCTGACCTGAGCCATCGGTTCCTGATCCCCACCGAGCGAGCCGGCGCCCATGCTGCTCAAGCCGCCCACCCCGTTCTACATCGACGATGTCGTGCGCCTGCGCAAGCCGCATCCCTGCGGCTCCTACGACTGGACGGTCGTGCGCATCGGCGCGGACATCGGCTTGCGCTGCCTGGGGTGTGGCCGGCGGGTCTTGCTGCCCCGGCGCACCGTGGAGAAGCGGTTGAAGACGTTCGTCTCCCGCGGTCCGGACGCGCCGGCCGAGCATCCCGACGCCGTTGATCTCGCCGCAACCACGCCGGAGCGGGAAACGTGAGCGCCCACGCTGCTTCGGCGAGTGAAGAGACGAGCGGCGGATCGTTCCGGGCGGTGCTCGCGAATCATGCGTTCCTTCGCCTCTGGCTAGTCCAGATCATCTCCCAGACCTGCCAGAACATGATCAATTTCTCGCTCCTCCTCCGGGTGCGGGATATCGTCGAACATCATCAGCTGCCCCAGGCCAACACGGCAATCAGCCTCGTCATCCTCGCCTTCTCGCTGCCGGCGGTCCTCTTCGGGCCGGTGGCAGGCGTGGTCGCCGACCGCGTCAACAAGCGGGCGCTGATGGCGATCCTCAACCTGTGGCGGGCGGTCGCCGTGCTGCTCTTCCTCGCGATCCAGCCGGGCTGGCATGTCGAAACAACCCTGGCGGCGTACTACATCGTGACCTTCCTGTTCGGCGTGGCCGGGCAGTTCTTCGCCCCGGTGGAGGGGGCGACGATCCCGCTGATCGTCGGACGCAAGCAACTCCTGTCGGCCAACGCCCTCTACAGCCTGACGAACACCGCCGCCCAGCTGATCGGATTCGCGGCTGTGGGGCCGGTCCTGATCCGCGTCCTCGGCATCGATCGCCTGTTCGAAGTGACCGCCGTGCTCTACCTGGTCTGCGCGGCGCTCATCATGACACTACCGGCCACACCGATCCCCGCGCGGGACACCTCGGCGCCGAAGGTCGGCATGATGACGACGCTCTGGACGGACATGAAGGAGGGATTGATCTTCATTCTCCAGGATCCCGCCCTGATGCGTGCCATCGGCTACCTGACACTGGCGTCGACGACTTTCCTGATGCTCGCGTCGCTGGGACCGGAGTTCGTGACCGGGATCATGGGGCTGAACAAGGAGGATATCGGCTACCTGGTCGCGCCGGCGGGGATCGGGGTGCTGACGGGCGTCTTCCTCGTCTCGCGTATGGTGAGGCGGGTCGGGCGGGAATGGCTGGTCGACCTCTCCCTCGTCTTCGCGGGACTGCTGCTCTTCGGGCTGGCCTGCGCGAAGGACGTCCTGTCGGCGATCATTCCCGGCGGACCAACGGTCGCGATCGTGACGGTCGTCTGCGCGGTGCTGGCGTACTTCCTGGGACTCTGCAATTCGTTCATCCTCGTGCCATCGCAGACGATGTTGCAGGAGCGGTCGCACGAAGGCGTGCGCGCCCGGGTCTACGCCACGTTCTTCACCATCTCGAACACCGTCGCCTTCATCCCGATCTTCTTCGCCGCCGCCTTCGCGGACCTGTTCGGGGTCGTGAAGGTCCTCATCGTGGTCGCCGTGATCGTCTTCTCGCTGGGCGCGACCTTCCTGTTCCACCGGGCGACGAACGAGCACCTGAAGTGGTCCCGGGTACGCACGCTGCATCGCGAGGGTCCCGAGGCGATTCCGGCCAAGCTCGAGGGCCGCGAATACTGAGAGGACTGCTTCGCTTTACTTGGCATCTGCTCGCTTGGCGGGCCGCCATGAAGGCCGCAGCGCGACGATCAGGCTTCCCCGCCAAGCACCTGCGCCAGTAGCGCCATCCGCACGTAGACGCCGTACTGGGCCTGCCGGAAGTACGCCGCCCGCGGATCGCCGTCCACGCTGGCGGCGATCTCGTCCACACGCGGCAGCGGATGGAGCAGGATGGAATGCGTCTTCATCGCCTCCATCGACTCGGGACCGATGACGTAGATGCCCCGCACTGCCTCGTACTCGTCCGGCGTGGCAAACCGCTCCTTCTGGATGCGCGTCTGGTAGACGACATCCGCCTCGGCCATTGCCTTCGCCAGGTCCGGCTCGTCCCGGAAGGGCACGCCAGCCGCTGTCAGCGCATCCCGGACATCGCTGTTCATTCGCACGGCGTCCGGGGCGACGAAGAGGAGTTCGGTGTCCGTCGTCTCCCGGAAGAGCATCGCCAGCGATCGGGCTGCTCGCCCGAACCGGAGGTCGCCGACAAGCGCGACCTTCAACCCGTCCAGCCGCCCCAGTTCCCGCCGGATGGTGTAGAGGTCGAGCAGGGCCTGGGTCGGATGCTCGCCCGGCCCGTCACCACCGTTGATGATAGGCACCGGCGAGACCGCCGCCGCCCGCCTGGCCGCGCCCTGTTCGTGGTGCCGGATCACGATGGCGTCGGCGTAGCCCGCGACGATCCGCACGGTGTCCTCGACCGTCTCACCCTTGATCGCCGATGAGAACTCGCGGGCGTTCTCGGTGGAAACGACCGTCCCGCCGAGGCGCAGCATCGCCGACTCGAAGGAGAGGCGGGTGCGGGTCGAGGGCTCGTAGAACAGCGTGGCAAGGATGCGGTCCCGCAGGACGCCTTGGCTCGCCCGCACAGCCGTCATCCGATCCGCCTCATCGAACAACTGCTCGATCCACGCCCGTTCGAACTGGGAGACTGCCACGATGTGATTCACGCGCCGAGATCCCTTCGCGATACGATTCCGCATGTGATGGGAGCGGGCGCATTCCGGCCCGTCCAGACGTCCGGGCAGAGTATACGGTCACTCCGGCGCTCCGGGGCGGGCCAGGATCGGGAGA
>JBQCJS010000573.1:0-6575 GCA_051952485.1 Thermomicrobiales bacterium
ATCGCCATCACCCAGCCCTCGCGCCTCGATGTGGCCGAGTACCGGCAATACCTGGACGACATGAGCGCGACCGCCGGCCGCATCAATGCCCGCTATGCGAACGTCGAGACGGGCTGGCAGCCGATCCAGATCATCATGGGCGAAAGCTATCCGCGCGTGCTGGCCGCGATGAAGTGGTACGACGTGCTGCTGGTCAACTCGATCATCGATGGCATGGCCCTCGTGGCGAAGGAGGGCGCGCTGGTCAACGAGCGGAGCGGCGTCATGGTGCTCTCGGAGGGCGCCGGGGCGGTCCAGCAGCTCGGCGATGCGGCGCTCGTCGTCGCCCCGACCGATGTCGAGGGCACGGCGGAGGCGTTCTACCAGGCGATCACGATGCCGATCCAGGAGCGGCAACGACGGGCGCACCAGCTGCGGCGCGCGGTCGAGAACGACGACGTCCGCGTCTGGTTCCGGGACCAGCTCGCCGATATCTCAGATGTCTGCACGGCCCGGCGCGCTGGAGCGAGCGACGAGCCGGCGTCCGAAGCGGCGGTGTCGCCGGCCTGATCGTTCACGGCTCGGACCGATCGTAACGACTCCTCGGAGCTGGGGTTTCCGGCGGAGGTCTACACGATCGAGCCGACCGGCGAGGTGACCTACGTCCACCTCCGCGTGGGGACGCTCCTGCTCGTGGCGGCGGTCGATCCGGCCTTCGCTGTCTCGGCCGGCGATCGCGTCTGGGTGGAGTTTCCCGCCGAATGGATGCACCTCTTCGACGGCGCGACGGAGCACTCCATCCTGCGTGACCTGCCCGTTCCCGCCTGAACGCACGGCGAGGCAACGACAATGGCTCGCCGCATCCCCCGGACATCGTTGTCCTGAATATGCGGCGAGCCATCGCTGCGCCTTCCGCCCGACGATGAAGAGACGCAACGTGCTCTCCACCCTCCCGAGGGAAGGTTCCGCCCCGGGCTCACCGGTCACGTTTGATCCTCTGAAGGAAACGTGAGCGTATTGTGATCCAGGCCGAAACCGAATACAAGATCGTGAAAATGATCACCAAATACGCCAAAACGGGCGTACGTATCGTAAGTGTGGGCGAGGTCGCCCGCCCCACGGCACCCTGATGGCGGCCAGGCAACCCCGCCCGAAGGTCCCCGTTCCACCTCCCCGCCGGAAGGCCGGGACACGGCGATCGCCCGCCTTGCCCGAGCGTGACGCGGGAGATCGTTCACAAGCCGGGGACGATCTGCTACCGTGTCGCAACGCGAAGCCCGGAGCGATGAGAGCATCACCCCCGGGGATCCTCCGCACGGCAACCCGGTCCCACTGCACAGTCTGGAGCGTCCTCCATGCGCCTGAACCACGTCAAGCAGCGACTCAAGCAGGGAGAGCCCTCGATCGGCACCTGGATCTCCCTCCCTTCCCCCGAGGCCGCCGAACAGATTGCCCAGCTGCCATTCGACTGGCTGGTCATCGACTCCGAGCACAACGCGCAGGACATCCGCACACTCTCCCTGATGTTCATGGCCATGTCCCGATCCGGGATCGCCCCGATGGTGCGCATCCCCTGGAACAGCCCGGAGAACTTCAAGCGTGTCCTCGATGCGGGCGCCTGGGGCATCGTGGTGCCAATGGTCAATTCCCGCGAGGAGGCCGAACAGGCCGTTCGCGCCACCCGCTACTACCCGGACGGCAACCGCAGCGTCGGCGGCGGCCGCCACGCGATCAGCTTCGACACCTCCGGCGCCGAGTACTACCGGAACGCCAACGAGCAGGTCCTCCTGGTCGCCCAGATCGAGCACATCGACGGCGTCAACAACGCCGACGAGATCCTGAGCACCCCGGGCATCGATGCCTGCTTCATCGGCCCGAACGACCTCGCAGCGTCGATGGGGCTGGGACTCGGCGTCTCGCTGGAGAGCGACGATCCCCGCCTGGTCGAGGCGATCATGCACATCCGCGATACCTGCAAGAAGCATGGCGTCGCCACCGGCATCCATACCTCCGGCGCGGAGGCGGTCAACTTCCGGATCTCCCAGGGTTTCCAGTTCTGCGCCATGGCCAGCGAGCTTCGCTACATGGTGGGCTTCCTGAAGGACGACATCGCGAAGCTGGACTGGACGGCGTCGCCGCGCGGCGACCTCGACGCCACCGGCCCCGTCGCCGAGGCTGGCACCATCGTTCGCTACTAGGGCGGGCGTCCGGCCCGGCTGCCATGCCCGCAAGCGGGTTTCTCCCGCCACGCGAGTCTCGTGCGGGCACGTCATCCCGGGCCGATCCGGTCTTCACGTCATCACCAATGGAGAACGTCGTTCCATGACCCTGAAAGTGCTGCTCTGCTCGGGAGAGGGCGAGGACTTCTACCACCTGCTGGACGATCTCGAGGGCTTCGAGATCGAACGCTGCAAGCCCAGCGAGCTGGCGGAGCGCGCCGCCGACATCGACATCTACTACGGGCATCCGACTGCCGAGATGCTCAAGATCGCGCCGAAGCTGAAGTGGATTCAGTCGCCGAGCGCCGGCGTGGAGTTCGTGGCGCGGATTCCGGAACTGGTCGCCAGCGACATCATCCTCACGAACACGCGCGGCGCCCATGGCCCTTCCATCGGCGAGCACGCGATGGCGCTCCTGCTGGCGCTCACCCGCCACATCCCGGAGAGCATCGAGCAGCAGAACCGCAAGCACTGGGAGCGCGGGCGCCTCTACAAGACCGCGCGTGAGGTCGGCGGACTGACGATGGGAATCATCGGGTTCGGCGCACTCGGCCGCGGCATCGCCCAGCGTGCGAAAGCCTTCGAGATGAACCTCCTCGCCGTGGATGCCCAGGCTGTCAACGGCGATCCGTGGCTGGACGAGGTCTGGCCCGTCAGCCGGCTCGATGACCTGCTCGCGCAGTCCGATGTCGTCGTCGTGGCCTGCCCGCTGACGGCGGAAACGCATCACCTGATCGGGGCCGCCCAACTGGCCCTGATGAAGGACGACGCCTACCTGATCGTGGTCTCCCGCGGCGGCATCGTCGAGGAGGGCGCACTGCTGGAGACGCTGCGCAGCGGGAAGCTCGCCGGGGCGGGCATCGACGTGGTCGAACAGGAGCCCCTGCCGGCGGACGATCCGTTCTGGGATGCCCCGCGCATGATCCTCACCCCCCACCTGGCGGGAGCGTCCGCCCCGAAGGAGCGGCGCGTGGTGGAGATCTTCCGCGACAACCTGATCCGCTTCCAGAACGGCGAGCCCCTGGTGAACGCCGTCGACAAGGCGCGCGGCTACTAGGAACGGGATCTGCGGATGTACTGGTGCGGTCGGGGCGATTCCCGACCGCATCCGTGCTCGTCACATCCGGACGCCACGACCAGCCGATCCCTCCCCGCGAGCCGATGCCGCTATGGAAACGCTCTACCTCAAGGCGCTTGGCCTCGGAATCGCCGGGTTCGATCCCAGCGGGGCGTTGATCGCCATGGCCCTGCTCGCGGCCGGAGCGACCCGGCGCGCCGTCCTGTTCTTCTGCCTCACCTACCTGCTCGCCCTCATTGCCCTCCTCACGCTGGCATCGAGCATCCTCAGCACCAAGCTGCCAGGCACGAGCTGGCGCGCCCTCGATACCCACCCCGGAACCAAGGCAGGGGCGGAGATCACCATCGGGCTCCTCCTGCTCGTCTTCGCGGCGTGGCGCCTCATCCACGCCGGTGACCCGAAGCCCGAGACCCCGCGCAAGCTCCCCGTCTCCACCTGGGCAACCGTCGGCCTGGGCGGACTGCTCGCCCTTGGTGTCGTCGGCGATCCGGCCTTGCTTGCCTTCGCCGTCGTCGCCGGCACGGCGAACACCCTGGCCGACATCATCGTTGCCCAGACCATCGCGGTCCTCGCCAGCAAGATGCTCGTCGTCGTGGTGATGGTCGGCATCCTGTCGGGGCACGAACGGGCATTCGTCGAGCGATTGACCAAGTGGTGGAAGCGGGCCGCGCCGGCGATGGGCAAGGTCGTCACGATCGTGCTGATCGCGATGGCCGTGCTGCTGATGACGAATGCGATCTGGTGGTTCCGCACCGATACCTTCCTGCTCTAGACGGCTCGCGGGCGAATTGACGAAAAGCCCGGAAACCGGGACGAATGATCCACGCGGGAGTCGCGGCCGCTTCGGGCATCGCGCGCCGTCCCGATGTCGCCAGCGTGGGCAGTTTTCGTGTAGGCTAAAGAAGACGAACTGTCCGGGTCCCATGCATCGACATCCGCGGATGTCAGACGGTGACGCCATCGCCCGGACTGCCCGCCACACCGCCCTGGAGTTCCCCCAATCCATGCACGCCACCCCCGAATCGCCGACGACGAAGCCGTCGCTGACGTTCGCGCTGAACCAGAGCGACCGCCCGCTGCCCTGGCTCTCCTGGCGCTACAGCCTGCTCTTCCTGGCCGCCCTGATCGGGATCGCCGCGACGACAGCGTGGTTCGCCTACCTCAAACCGGAATCCGGTCCGCAGGAACTCGTCTTCCGCGTGGTCGACGCCAGCAATGCGCCGGTCGCCGGGGCCGTCGTTCGCGTTGGTGACCTCGAACAGGTGACGGACAACGACGGCGTTGCCAGGCTCCCGGGCACCGACACGACCCAGCCGATCACGGTGGAACGCGACGGGTTCGTGGGCCAGCAGGGCTCGATCGATCCTGCCGATGGCTCGCGACGCGAGATCACCCTGCAATCCTCCACGACCGAGCCATCGGCGAGCCGGGATACCCCCGTCACGCCGCCGGTGACCAATGCGGCAACCGCCATCGCGACCCCATCCACGCCGGAAGACACGACGCTGGTCCCGCCGATCGGAAGTCCCGCCGCATCCACCGAGGGGCTGAGCGCCAACGAGATCGCAGGCAAGGTGCTCGATACCGCCGGAAAGCCGATCCAGGGAGCGCGCGTCGTTTCCGGCGAGGTGTGGAGCGTCACCGGCGCCGATGGCATCTACCGACTCGACCGCGCGAAGGTCGACGACGCGAAGCCGCTGCGCGCGTTCGCCTCCGGGTATCAGGACAAGGATGTCGAGGTGCCCGCGGCCGGATCGTCGCTGGACATCACCCTCGACGAGTTCATGGTGAAGGCCATCTACCTGAACCCCGGCATCACCAACACCCCGGCGAAGGTGCAGGCGCTGATCGATATCGCCAACACCACCGAGATCAATGCCATCGTGATCGACATCAAGGAGGAACTGGTCTTCTACGACACCCAGGTCCAGCTCTTCCGCGACGCCGGGACGGTGAACCCGATCCTGGATATCGATGCGCTGCTCCAGCAGATGCAGGACAACGGCATCTACACCATCGCCCGGCTGGTGGTGTTCAAGGACAGCCTCGTCGCCGAGAAGCGCCACGATCTCGCCATCAAGTCCACCGTGACCGGCGATGCCTGGCGGGACATGAACGAGGTCGCGTGGGTGAATCCCACGGAACACGAGCTGTGGGAGGCGAATACCCAGCTCTCCGTGGAAGCGGCCAATCTGGGATTCGACGAGATCCAGTTCGACTACGTGCGGTTCCCCACCGACGGCGATCTTTCGACCATGGATCTCGACCTGACGCAGGCCACCCGCGAGAACGCCATCAACGGATTCGTGGACTACGCCTACCAGCGGCTGATCCCCACTGGCGCCAAGCTCTCCGCCGATGTCTTCGGGTACACCCTGCTCGTGCAGGACGACCTCGGGATCGGGCAGAACCTGCGCACCCTGGAGCCGCATCTCGATTTCCTGAGCCCGATGGTCTATCCGTCCCACTACGGCGAGAACTTCCAGGGATACATCCCGCCCAATGACTATCCGGGTGAGGTCGTGGGCATCTCCATGCAGAGCGGCGTCGACCTGCTCGGCCTCACACCGAAGAAGCTGCGTCCATGGTTGCAGGACTTCGACTACTTCGGCGATGTGAAGCCCTACAACGCCCCCGAGGTCCGCGCGCAGATCGACGCCACGGAGGAAGTCGGCGCCTCCGGCTGGATGCTCTGGTCGCCGGACAACGTCTACCAGGTCGATGCCCTGCTGCCGGAACCGTCCGCGTCGGGCGGGAAGACGGCCGATCTCGCCGCGCTGGTCGCCCTCGCGGGTGTCGCGGCCGCCCCGGCCCGCGCGTCCGGTGTCCCGCTCCGCCATCAGGCCAGCGTCTCGGCCTGACCCAGCGCCCAGGAATCGCACCACAGAGCCCGCTCCGTTCCCGGAGCGGGCTCTGTGCAACGTGGGTGGGAAGCGATTCGTACGGAGTCCGGGTACTCCGTGATCGCCCGCCGGGCCGTCATGAAGACGGCCCCTCCAAACGCGACGAGGTATGCCGCGGCATGGTGCTGGAAACGCCCACGCGTGCAATCGGAACGCAGACAGGTCATCCGGATTCGGCATCATGTGCCGAGGCCCAACGACTCCGCCGCATCCTCCACGGTCAGGACCGCGCCCCCAAGCAGCGTGTTCATCTGGGTGGAGAAGGTCAAGGAACCCGTCAGCACATCGCGCGGCGGTCCGACCGCCACGATCTCGCGATCGCCGAGCAGCACGACCGTGTCGGCGAACCGCGCCATCAGCTCGACGTCATGGGTCGCGATCACGACCGGCATCCCC
>JBQCJS010000574.1:0-5764 GCA_051952485.1 Thermomicrobiales bacterium
TCGTACAACCGGAGCCTGTTGCGGTCGGCGATGCTGACCCAGCCTTCCGACATGCACATCTACGAGGTGCCGATCGCCGGCCTCCCGTTCTTCGACGAGGACCTGGAGGAGAAGGGCGATCCCCCCACCGTGCGCGACCTGAAGCGGGCGATCGCCGCCGCCGATGGCGTGCTGATCGTGACGCCGGAATACGGCTACTCGATCCCCGGTGTGTTGAAGAATGCCCTCGACTGGGCATCTCGACCGACCGGGCGGTCGGTCGTGCGCGGCAAGCCGGTGGCGATCATGGGGGCATCCTCCGGCCGCTCCGGGACGATGCGGGCGCAACTCCACCTGCGGCAGGTGTTGCAGCACATGGGCGCGGTGACGCTCCCGGAACCGGAGGTCTACGTCACCTTCGCGCCGGACAAGTTCAACGGCCTCGGGGAGCTGACGGACAAGACCTCGCTCGACCAGGTCGGGCGCCTGATCGAGAACCTGCGGGAATGGGTCCTCCTGCTGAACGGCGTCCGCTGAATCGGGAGCGGACGACCCGGTTGGCGTGCGCACCCTGCGGCAGTGCATACTGGGTGCGATTCACTAACAGGGATCCTGGTCGTGTGGGAAACAATCGAAGATTCCCGGGGGGGAGCATGATGCTACGTCTCTACGTGGGGTCCGTGGTTGTGGTGTTCGCGTTCCTGGCGTCGTCGATGACGACGTTGGCAGCCCAGGACGCCAGTCCGGTCGTGGAGACGCCGACCGCGACGACCGCGGTGGAAACGCTTGAGCCCACCTCACCGCATGTGGAAACGCCGGTTGTCACGGCAACCACCGGAGTGCAGGCTGCGGCGACCGAGCCCAGCATCACCTTCGAATGCGTGCCGAACGAGCTCGGAGCGATCATCACCTTCCAGGTCGACCTTAACGGCCTCGATATCGCCTACTTCTCCGTAAATGTCGGGAGATCGGACATGGGGTTTGCCCCATCGTTCGTGATGGGCGATCCGTCGAACCTGACGGGGACGTTCACCTATCGTGGCCCGCTGCCGGAGAGCGTCCCCTACAGGCTGTGGGGGTACAGTCCGAACGACCAATTTCCACCGGACTATGATGTGCTGGGCACCCTTGAGTGTCCCGCCCCGCCATCGCCGACGCCAGGTGACGATCCAACGATGACGCCGACCGAGGGGCCGGCGGGCGATCCCACCGTGGTCGCGACGTGTGTCATCCTGCGTTCCGATGTGGTCAACAACACTCTCAGTGGGTACGTGTGGTTCGAGTTGCATCGAAACGGCGCTGAGGTGTCGGGTTGGTCCGTAGCCGCGGGTGGCGGACCGAATACTGGCTATTACTCCCCAGGATTCGTCAGTACTGGGGGCCCTCGCGACTGGATGACGGTGGACGTCAGTGGGAGCGCGCCCATCCGGGACACGGCGGCGGCATATCTCCACGCTACCTCCGGTGAGATTGTCCTGTCTGTGCCGATCGCCTGTGGTGATCCGGTGACGCCGACGGTTGAACCCACCGCGACCGAGACCTTGGACCCGACCCAGACGCCGACGGACGAGCCGATCGCAACCGCAACCGCCACCGCAACCGCCACCGCGACTGCAACCACCAGCGCCCTGGTGTTGACCGCGGACGGGAGCTCTACCTCGCCAATCACCGTGACGACCGACCAGAGCGTTTCCCTCGTCGTGACGGGCTTCGCCGCGAACGAGTGGACGTGGCTCTACTACGGCACCGAGAGCTGCGACGAATCCGCGATCCATGACCATGCTCCATGGTGGAACCTGCAAGCCGACGCTGATGGGGCGGTGTCTACCACGATCACCGGCAGTGATGGTGACACCTACTATCTGCGCGGGCAGAGCCCGAACTCGCTGGCATGGTCGAACTGCATCCAGATCGACTTTGTCGCGAGTCGTTCCACCGCGACCGTCACCGCCACCATTCCTCCGTCCACGACATCGACCTCCGTTGCCACGGGCACGGTGACGATCGCTCCCACCGGAACATCCACGTCCGCACCGGCGCAGACTGGAACGGTAGTGCCGACGATCCCGGCAACCGCGGCCAGTTCCCCGACCGCGGAAGCCACGGCCACCGAAACGGCCATCGCCGAGACGGGGACCCTGATCGTGACCGTCCAGACTTCGGACGGCAGCGACCTGCCGGATGGCCTCTTCGTCTGTGTGGACGAGGATTGCAGGCCGGTCGCGCCGGTCGGGTTCAATGGCGCCACCCGCGGGTTCAGGGCCGCGCTCATGCCGTCGGGCGTGGAGGTGACCTTCACCGATCTCCGGCCCGACGAGTATCGGGTCACCCTCCGCGATGGCGACGATGTAACGCTGGATGCCGAGGTCGTCGTGGTCCCGGCCGGGGAAACGACGCGCGCCCTGCTGATCCTGCAGGTGGACGGCACCGTGACGCCGACTTCGACAACCGATGCCCCGACCGCGACGGTTGCTCCCCCAACGGCGACCGCCGCTGCCCCCACCGCGACGACCGCTGCGGTGTCGGCGCTGCCGAATACGGGTTCCGGCACCGGCGGCGCACCGGCGGCGCTGGTCGCGATGCTGGCGCTTGCTGCCCTGCTTCTGGTCGGAGCTGGCGCGAGGTTGCGCACCCGGGAATGATCGCGGTTTCGGATCGACTGGACGGAAAGGAGGGGCCCGCACGGCCCCTCCTTTCCACTCGTGCGGACAGCGTCCGCGCCCGACCACAGGCATGGGCATCTCGACACGATCCCTGCAGAGGCGCATCATGGTCCGGGACCTCACCGTATCGCCATGCGCACTCCCGGAGGCAACCATCCATGAGCCGAATCACTCGTCGCTCCGCCGTTCGCATCGCGGTTGGCGGCGCGGCCGCGACCGCGACCACCATCGGCCTCGCCCGCGTCGCGCCGCCCGCGTTCGCCCAGGCTACTCCAGCCGCATCGCCCGTCACGACGGGCTTCGCGCATGAGGGCATCCTGATCCCACCATCTGCCGTTCCCGCCGATGGCGCGCGGATCGCCGTGATGGAGCCGGACGCCTTCAACGCCGGTCACATCCCCGGTTCGCGTGCCTTCACGGAAGAGCAGCTCGCCATCACCGACACCTCGGACGCCGCGCTGGCGACGTGGCGAGCAGCCATGCTGGAAACGATGGAGGGCGCCGGCGTCCGGCCCGGCCAGCCGACGCTCGCCTACGACGATGGCACGATGTTCGGCGCGCGTGTCTGGTGGGTGCTGACGTATCTCGGGTTCGAGATGCCGGTGGTGCTCGATGGCGGCCTCGCCGCGTGGCAGGACGCCGGCGGCGAGATCGAGCGGGCGGTGCGGGTGTCCGGTTCCCCGCAGGCGGTGGTCGCGGGCACGCCGGCAACGCCGGTCGCCCCGGAGCCGCGCCCCGATGTGCTGGCGACGAAGGCGGATGTCCTCGCGTCCCTGAATGATCCGGACGTGGTGCTGATCGACACCCGGCCTGCCAGCGATTACGAGGCCGGGCACATCCCGGGCGCGATCAACCTGAACTACACCGAGAACGGCACCGGCGGCAGCCCGAATTTCTGGAAGTCCCCGGAGGAGCTGAAGACGCTCTATGCGGGGATCGGCGCGACCGGCGACAAGCGGGTCATCCCCTATTGCCACTCCGGGACGAAATCGGCCGTCACCTTCTTCACGCTCTGGCTGCTGGGCTATCCCGATATCGCGCTCTACACGGGCTCGTGGGAGGAATGGAGCGCCGATCCGGGCGATCCGGTGACGAAGGGCAGCAATCCCTGAACGCGATCCGGCACGGTCCCTGCGTAGGGAGGGCTGATTCCGATCTGCGGAACCGTGCCCGATTCAAGGAGTGCTCCCGTGACCATTGTCCGGCTGATTGCCTCGATCCTGATCCCACCGCTGGGCGTTTTCCTCAAGCGCGGATTCGGCTGGTCCTTCGTGATCAGCATCATCCTGACCCTGCTCGCCTACGTGCCCGGCCTGGTCTACGCGATCTGGGTGGTGCTCTTCAGCGATGACTGAGTGCCGCGCCGCGTGAATGCGGGTCCCGTCGTGGTTGGTGCGCCTGGTGGTCGCCTTGGCGGCCCGTGCGATCGCCGGTCGCGACCGCGAGGATCGCCCTATCGGGGTATCCGGACTAATCGTCACGAATGCGATGGCGGGGCTGGTAGGGGGCGATCCTTGTGATCGCCCGGGATCGCCGATGCCACTAAGGCGATCACAAGGATCGCTCCTGCGCGCGAGCATCACGCATTCGTGGCTGTGGTTTCGGATGCGGCTGGAGTGTACCGGGCCGTATGCCAGGGTGGACGGCATGGCACGCCCCGGATTTCCCGCGCACGAAACCCCCACCGCGGCCAATTCGGGCAGGGGCGCGGTCCTGGTCGATCCCGGACGCCCCGGGATCATCCGGACTCGGGATCAATCTGCCGCAATCGCTTCCAGGCGTGAACGCAGCAGCATCAGCACCGCCGCTTCCTCCGGCTCCAGGTCTCCGAGCGATTCGGCGAGGGTTCCGTCCGCGCGCTGGCGGATGGTCTCCACCGTCTCGCCATCGAGGTAGGCGTCGAGGACGGCGGGGTGGACGTAGCACTTGCGGCAGACCGCCCGGGTATTGCCCAGCCGGGACGCGACCGATTCGATCGCGCTCACCACGTTGCGCTTCGCCCCCGCGTCGGAATCGACCGCCTCGAACCCGGCCAGCGCCTGCGCCGCGAGGACCGTCCCGGCCCACGTCCGGAAGTCCTTCGCTGTGAAGGGGCCGGCCTCTCCCGCGATCTCCTGCAGGTAGGCGTTCACGTCCTCGGAATCGATCGTCTGCCGCTCCCCGTCGTCATCGAGGTACTGGAAGAGGTGCTGGCCGGGGAGGTCCTGCAGGCGTTTCACGATCCCTGCCACCCGCCGGTCCTTCAGCTCCACCTCGTGCTCGATGCCGGATTTGCCGGTGAACGCGAACCGGATCGCGCTGGATGTCACCTCCGCGTGCCGGTTGCGCATCGTCGTGAGGCCGATGGACTTGTTCTCCTGCGTGTAGCGCTCGTTGCCGACCCGGATCAGGGTCGTCTCGAGCAGGCGCACCACCGTCGCCAGCACCTTCTCGCGCGGCAGGCCGTGCTTCCGCATGTCCGCATCGACCCGTTCCCGGATCGCGGGCAGGGCCTCCCCGAAGGCGATCATCCGCTCGTACTTCGCCTCGTCGCGGAACGAACGCCACCGTTCGTGATAGCGGTACTGCTTGCGGCCGCGCGTATCGATCCCGGTCGCCTGGATGTGCCCGGAAGCCCGCGGCGCGATCCACACCTCCGTCCACGCAGGCGGGATGGCGAGCGCCTTCACCCGAGCCAGGGTCGCCTCGTCGGTGATGCGCTCACCGTGGGCGTCGCGGTAGAAGACGCCCTTCCCGGCCTTGTGGCGGGTGATGCCGGGGCGGTCGATGTGCGAGAAGGTGAGGCCCGCTTCCTTCGCGATGGCCCGGGTATCCGATGGTGAGGTGGTCGGGGTGGCAGTGGTAGTGGTAGTGGAAGTGGACATCGGCGTGAACGATCCCGGAACGACTTCGACGGCACCCAGGGCGGTGGTGATGGTGGTTGTGCCGAGTGCCGGGAATGCACGCCGGATGCCACGTTCCCCGATCTAGACCGGGCGATCCGCATACCGGCGCAGGGTGTCCAGGTCCACCCCGATGCCGAGTCCGGGCGCATCCGGAATCGCCAGCATCCCGTCCGTGTCGAGCGTCCAGGGGGTCTCAACGATGGCATCGACGTAGGGTGAGCCGACGATGTACTCCAC
>JBQCJS010000575.1:0-4224 GCA_051952485.1 Thermomicrobiales bacterium
GTGATTCTGGCGCTCCTGCGGTATGTGATGGGGGCGAGACATACGGGAATGGCGATCCCGGGCCGGGCGCAACACGGTGTCGGGGGGGGTCACGAGGGGGGGGTTTGGGGGGGGGTATGGGTGGGCGGACCGGTCGCCGATGCGGGACCGGTCCGCCGAGCGATCAGGCCTTCGCGTCGCCGTCGCGATCGATCCGGGCCAGGGCCTCGTCGATGTCGATCTCGCCACGCTCCACGGCTTCCAGGATGCGGAGGCGTTCGGCCTCGTCCTGGTTCGCCAGCTGGGTCGTGTCGGCCGGGGCGTCCGCGACCGCGGATGCCTCCGGGGCCGGAACGGCGGGCGCGTCGTTCTTCGGGACGAACGTGATGGTGCGCTTCGGCGCGTCAGCGGGCGCCGG
Source organism: Thermomicrobiales bacterium (assembly GCA_051952485.1). Lineage (GTDB taxonomy): Bacteria > Chloroflexota > Chloroflexia > Thermomicrobiales > UBA6265 > JASGDN01. The sequence continues at coordinate 398 of JBQCJS010000575.1, forward strand.
CGCCTCCGCGGCTGGCGGCGTCATGGGTGCCGGCGCGGCCTGGGGCGCCTGCGGAGCGGCGGGCGCCTGCGCGTCGAACGGGGCGAGCGGCTGCTGGAACGAGGTGACGACGTGACGGGCGGTCTCCTCGACGGAGCGGGCCGTCGCCTTGATCCAGTCCGGCCAGTCCGCTGGCGGCGTGAACATCGGCTCCGCCGGCTGGCCGGGCTGCTGGTGCTCGCTGCGAGCGCCGAACGGGGCGGCCGGCGGCACTGGCGGGACCGGAGGCACCGGTGCGACCGACGATCGGGTGAATGGCGCCGTGGTCTCGTCGGCCTCGTTGTCGGTCATCACGAACGTCGGCTGCGGCGGCGCGTCGTGGCGGGTCGGGATCGAGGACTCCGGATGCGCGTCCAGCTTGAGGCTGCCGCTCACCGTCCTCGCCTTCAGGGCCGGACCCTGCGGGCCGGACCCGATGCTCCAGGCGTTCTTGCCCGTCATCACGAAGCCGTTCGGCTTCGCGGAGCCGGACATCGACTTGAACTCGAGCGTCGTGGTGCTGTCCACCGGCGCGACGACATCCATCTTGATGCTGCCGCTGACCGATTCGAACTGGTAGTCCGTGGTGTTGTTGAAGATCGCCGCGCCCTGGATTCCGCCGCTCACGGTGGTGATGCGGGCGTTCTTCAGCGTGAAGCGGTCGATCGCCACCTTGCCGCTCACCGAGCGGAGGGTCGTCCAGGCCTCACCGCCCTGGAGGCTGATCGAGCCGCTGGCGGTGTTCGCCTCCAGCTTGCCGGTGATGTTGGCGAGCGAGATCGAGCCGCTGGCGGTATGGGCGGCGATCTGGCCGTCCAGGTTCCCGGCGTCGATCCGGCCGGATGCCGTGGCGATGCTCACGCTGTCGCGCAGGCCCTTCACCGTGGCGCGACCGGAGGCCGTCTTGACGGCGAAACGGGAGCCATCGACCTGGTTGCGCGGCACCTCGACCCAGATGTTGTAGTCGAGGTCGGGCGTGAACTTCAGGCCCTCGAACTTCCAGTCGTTGGTGTTCAGGCCGTTCTGGAGCTGGTCCTTCAGCTTCTTCGCGAACCCGGAGATGCCGCTGGCGGCCATCCACGACGGGCGGACCGAGACCTGGTTGCCATTCACCGAGACGACGATTTCCGGCTCGTCCTCGTGCTGGCCATCGGTGCGGTTGACGATTACATGGATCGTCCGGGTCTCGGTGGCGACCACCTCCACCCGTCCGCTTGCGTTGGTGACGGAGAGGTCGATGGGCTGGGATGGGTCAACCTGGATGTGCTGCTCGAAGGCGTTGGAGCCCTGGATCGGGGTCATGGCGCTGGTGATCGGCGTTGTTGTGGACATGGCGTCCTCGCTGGGTGATGTGGTGGTCGGAAGGCTGGATGGAATCGGCTGGGTCTCGTTGTCGCTCACGGAATGCGCGTCCTTTCGTCTGGCGATTGGCGCCGGCAGGCAAACCCGTCTGGGGTGGCGGCCTATTGCCGGGCCTCGATCAGGATTTCGACGTGCTGGCCGTCGTCGTTGACGTCGAGCAAGGTGCCAACAAACCCTTCCTCGATGCTGGTGCGGATATCGCGGGAATCGAGCAGGCTCTCCGGGGCGAACCGCTTGGCGAGCTTCAGGCCAGAATCGATCAGCCCGAACGGAATCACGAGGTTGAGCTGAACTTTCTCCTCGTCCGAGATCCGGATGCGCACGTTGCGCGGGGCTGGGCCCCCGCCCCGGGCGCCCGAGGGGGCCGGCGGTGGGGGTGGCGCTCCGAACGGGGAGCGGGAGAACGGGATCGGCTCGGTGGCGCCGAAGGCGAATCCCATCGGATCGGCGTTGATGCGCTCGGCACGGTCGAGGAGTTCGAGCATCCGGCTGGCTTCCTCGACCGACATGAAGCCGTTCTCCACCAGGCGGAGGATTTCCAGCCGGTCCTCCGGGAGTCCCCCGACCGGACCGGATGCGGCGTCGGTCATGCGGTCACCTTCCTGTCCCCGAGGGCGGCAAGCTGGGTAGCAGCCACCTCGGCGCTGATCTCCTTGTTGCGCAGGGCCTCGAGGATCTGGCGGCGCTCCTCCCGGGCCTGGCTGGGCCGCATGCCGTCCTCGCCCTGGGCCGGGAACCCGAGCGCCCGGATGACATCGTCGAGGCGGGCGCGGACCGTGGGATACGAAATCCCGAGCTCGGCCTCAACATCCTTGATGATGCCGCGATTCTTGACGAAGGTTTCGAGGAAGGCGAGGTGATCGGCACTGAGGCGGGAGAAGCGGTTCAGGCGGAAATGCCCGTCGATGCCCGTGCCGCAGGTGGCGCATTCGAGACGCGTGACGTGAAGTTCCGACGAGCACACGGGGCACTGGCCGGGCACGGTGTGCAGGGGATGATGGTTGGGGCTGTATGGCCGGGAAGCGTCGGACATCGGCTGCATGCTCCTGGAGATGGGAAACGTGGGGTGGAACGGGATTGGCCCAACCCCGGATCGGTTGGTCGGTTGGCGGATCGCCCGCAGCAAGAGTGCGGAGGCACTGGTCGTGAACCGATCGTGGGATCATTCTAAGTCCGATATTGAGATTAGTCAACACGGAATTGATTTTGATGATCTTGATCTTCGGAATCCCAACCCGCGGGTCATCTGGGGAGGGAACTGGCGGTCCCACGCAACCGATGCCCTGCCCGACGCGGATCACACGCGGGGCCCGGTATACTGTCGCCAGCACATGGCACAAGGAGCGGGCACATTGCAGGATGCCCGGTGGCGGCGGTGAAGACGGCAGCTTTGGCGCAGAACGAGCGGGGGATGCGGGCAATGGCGCGATACGCAGTGGGTGAGGCAGTGACGGTCCGGATGCCCCGGGGCGTCAACAAGCGGGGCGTGATGGGCATCAGCGTGATGTACGCGACCTCGCAGGAGGCGAAGTTCGATGGCGCCACCGGCACCGTGACGGAGATCAATCCGCGCGGGCCGCACGGGATTCCGCTCTACCTCGTCGATTTCTCGACCCACGAGAACCGGACGGCGATCCCCTGGACAGCCCAGTGGATGCGCGAGGAATGGATCGTCTCCGCGACCAGGCCGGAGAAGAAGGTCCAGCCGGCGGACACGACGGCGGCCGCCGGATTCGCCCGCTCCCAGACCGGCGAATCCTCCTGATCCTCTCCCGACATTGCTGGTGACGAAACCGGGGCGCTCCATACAGGGAGCGCCCCGGTTTCGCGTCCCGCATCGTCAATGGGCGGGCGCCGGGTCGACCGGTATCGCGTTCGCCGCGCGCAGGAGCGAGGGATCGGGTTCGGCCGGCAGGTCGTGGATCTCGCGCGTGGGGGAGAACCAGACGAAGAGGAACGCCAGGAACATCCCGACCACCCCGACGACGAGCGCCGCCTGCACCGACCAGACGCTGCCGATGATCCCGCCCAGCAGCGAGCCGATCGGCTGCATGCCCATGGTCAGCACCTGGCTCGTCGCCGCGACGCGACCCTGCAGGCGGTCCGGTGTCAGCGCCTGGCGCAGCGCGAGGCGGTTCGTGTTGAAGACCAGCAGCGCCAGCCACTGCGCGAACTCCGCGAAGACCACCAGCGGCAGTGCGTGGTCCGGCACCAGGATCGCGAGCGGCACCGTCACCCCGCCCACCCCGAAGGCGACCGAGGACCACACGATCGTGCGCCCCGAGCCGAAGCGGCTCGCGAGGGGCGCCGCCAGCAGGGACCCGATCACCGCGCCGACCCCGCCTGCCGCGAAGACGAGTCCCACCCCAAGATCCGAGAGATGCAGGTCGTCCTTCATGTAGAGCACGTAGACGCCGAGGAAGATGTACCCGGCGAGGTTGATCGCC
>JBQCJS010000576.1:0-3770 GCA_051952485.1 Thermomicrobiales bacterium
CGTGCCCGCATTGCCCTCGCGGATGGTGAACTCGTAGGTGTACTTGCCACCCGGCGGCACGATCGGCTGGGTGATGAAGGGCACGCCATCCTGGTCGTTCGGCACAATCAGGCCGTGCCAGTGGATCGCCGTGCTCTCGGTCAGGAGGTTCCTCAGGTTCACCCGGACGCGGTCGCCCTCGGTGACGCGGATCTCCGGCCCCGGAACCTGCTCGTTGTAGGCCCAGGCCAGCACCGTCTTGCCCGGCTCGTACTCCCAGTTGATGATCTTGGCGGTGAGGTCGAAGACCTTCACATCGCCGTCCATCGTGTGCTGCAGCGGCTGGTTGCCGTGGCCGGAGGTGTAGGCCGGGAAGGCCTTGATCCCCGCCTCGTGCATGGCGTCCATCTGCTGCCAGGTCATCGGCGCGTTCGGGTCCGTGGGGACTTCCACGGTCGGTTCTGCCGTTGCGGTCGCCGTCCCCATGTCCATGCCGTCGTGGTCCGAGGCTGGCGTGCTCTCGGCGGCGGCGAAGCGGGGCGTGAGCGCGGCGGAGACGGTGGTCGCGAGCGCGCCGACACCACCGAGCCCGGCCATCGCCATCAGGCGGCGGCGGCTGACATCGGTGCGGCGGTGTTCGGGAGCGGGCGTGACCGGGGTTGTGCTGGGGGCATATTCAGGAGACATGGGGTGCGATCCTCTCATGACAGGTGCCGGTGAATCCTCTTCGATTCACGCTCCTATCGTAGGATTCGCGGCCGTTTCCCACCCCGCGCCCCAGGGTGGTTTCTCCGCTGACCCGGGGTAGGCCATACCCTACCCCGCGGGGTGGGAACGTGGCCCCGGCCCTGGCTCAGGAGCCGAGATCGACCAGCCCGGAGCGGATCGCGTAGGCGATCACCTGCGACCGGTTGTTCAGGTGCAGCTTGTCCAGGATGTTCCGCAGGTGGTACTTCACCGTGTTCGGGCTGACGTAGAGCCGGTCGGCCAGGTCCCGGTTGGAGGTCACCCCGCGCACCAGCAGCTCCAGCACCTCCCGCTCGCGCTCCGTCAAGGGTTGTGGTTGCGGCTGGATCGGGACGGGGACTTCGTCCGGCGGGGGCGAGGATGCCTGCCGCGCGAACTCTCCCAGCACCTTCCGGGCGAGCAACGGGCTGAACGCCGGCTCCCCCGCGACCACCTGCGCCAGCGACGCGAAGAGCGCCTCCGCCTCCAGGTTCTTGGAGAGATACCCCTGCGCGCCAGACTTCACCGCCTCGAACAGGTCGGCGTCGTCCTCCGAGGCGGTGAGCACCACCACCCGCACCTCGGGCAGTTCCGCCGCGATCGCCCGCGTCGCCTCCAGCCCGCTCGTGCCAGGCATCATCCGGTCCATCAGCACGATGTCCGGATGCGCCGACCGCGCCAGGGCGATCGCCTCCGCCCCGTTCCGTGCCTCGCCAACCACCTCGACCTCCACGAACCCCTCGTGGGAACCAGGCCGCCCCGCTTCGAGCAGGCTGCGCAGGCCATCGCGGAAGAGCGCGTGGTCGTCGGCGATGACGATCCGGATGGGTCGCGGTTGTTCGGTCATGATGGGCCGTGATCCTCGCTACCACTAGCCGTCGGGCAGTTCCACCCCGACGATCGTCCCCTGGCCCGGTTCCGACACGATCGTGAAGGTCCCGCGGATCGACTCGGCCCGCTCCCGCATCGAGGCCAGCCCGAAGCGGGGAACGCCCGCGGCGGTGCCGTCAGGGTCGCGGATGCCGCTTCCATTATCCCGGATCGTCGCCACGATTGTCCCCCGCGACTCGTCGAATACGATCCGCACCGCCGCCTCGGACGCCCCGGCGTGCTTGCGGACATTCGTCAGCGCCTCCTGCACGATCCGCAGCACCTGGACCTCCGCCAGCGGTGAGAGCCGGGCCTCCACCCGGGGATCGACCTCGAGCGTCGCGATGATCCCGCTCTGGTCCTGCCAGGTCTGGACGTAATCGCGGATCACCGATCCCAGGTCCTGCCCCTCCGCCAGCGAGGTGCGCAGGCCGAGGATCGATTCGCGGATGTCGGCATAGGCCTCCCGCGCCGCGTCCTCCATCTGCCGCAGCGAGGCATCGGCCTTCTCCACCTGGCCGCTAGCGACCTGCGCGCGCGTGGCCTGCGTCTTCGTGATCACATAGCCGAGGACCTGGGCCGCGCCGTCGTGCATCTCCCGCGCGATGCGTTCGCGTTCGGCGGTGGTGGCGAGGGCCTGCACCTGTGTGTGCAGGCGGGCATTCTCCAGCGCGATCGCGGCGAGTCCGGCGAAGCGATGGAGCGTCTCCTCGTTCTCCGGCGTGAACCGGAGGGCCGGATCGCCCTGCGCGATGTAGAGGTTGCCGAGCACGCGCGTGCCGGTCTCGATCGGGACGGCGAGGAGGGCGTGCATGGGGGGATGCGCCGGCGGGAACCCGACCGCCGCCGGGTGATCGGCGATCCGGTCGAGGCGGAGGCTCTGCCCTTGCCGCAGCACGACCCCGAGCACGCCATGTCCGACCGGGTCCGGCCCGATCGAGGCCCGTTCCTCCGCCGTGATCCCGGACGTGAGGAAGGCCGCGACCCCGCCCGCGTCGTTCAGGTAGGACAGCGCGCCGTACTGCGCCCCGCAGAGGCGTCGCGCCTCCTCTACCACCCCCTGCAACACGTCCTGCACATTCAGGTTCCGCTGGATGGCGAGGCTGGATTCATGGAGGGCGACCATCTCCCGGTGCTGGCCCTCCAGCCGGTCGGCGTAGCCTTGCACGAGCCGGAAGACGAGGAGGGAGAAGACGCCGCTGGCGACGACGATGATGACGAGTTCGACGACGACGCCATGCGTGCCGGTGAACCACCCGGGCAGCACCCAGCGCCGCACGGCCTCCAGCGCCGCGAGGAAGACGACGGGCGCCAGGAACCCGAGCACGCGGATCTGGGCCAGGGAGAAGCGAGGCGTGAGAAGTGAGGACGGACCCGCTCGCTCCGTTCCGTCAGGCAAGGAGTTGACTTGTGTGGTTGTGGTCGTAGTGTGATCGGGCACAGGGGGTCACCGGGCAGTTCATGACGGACAGCGATGCCCGCATTGTACCGGTCCGCCCGACCCCAACCTACCCGCATACTACGCCTCCGATTCGCTGCCACCCGGTTTGGCAACGCCGAAGTTTGTGATTCTTGGCTTGTGCGAAGAAAAACCGCGCCAGATACTACCACACAGGACAATCAGACTATCCATGCCACCTGTCTGGAGGAACTCACCATGTCGCTTGCCGACCACACCAACCACTCAGTCTATCGGGAGACGGTGCTCGAACACCTCTTCGTCGGCGAGATCATGCGCTATCACTGGATACACGGCCTGCCCCATGTCGAGATGCTAAAAAGCCAGATCGACGCCAGCGGCTACGACATCGTTCTGGAATCAGGCGGCATTACACGGCACATCCAACTCAAGGCTTCGCATGTTGGTTCGCACACGCCACACGTTCCTATCAACTCGGCCCTCGCCCAGCGCCCGAGTGGCTGCATCGTATGGATGTACTTCGATCCCGAAACTCTCCACTTTACACATTTCCTCTGGTTTGGTGACAATCCTGGGAAGCCGCTCCCTTCCATCGAGATATTCAAGGTCGCGACCCATAACAAGCGGAACGCCAAGGGAATCAAGACAGAGCGCAAACACATCCGCATGCTTCCAAGAAGAGTTTTCGTCCGAATCGACACCATTGCAGACGTTGACCACCACCTTTTTGGCACTCTTAGCCAGGATGACGACAATGGCATATAGCAAGCGCGAA
>JBQCJS010000577.1:0-3474 GCA_051952485.1 Thermomicrobiales bacterium
CGACCTCCTCCAGCGTCAGTTGCCCGTCTTTGCGGGGAATCTCCGCATACAGGACGCAGGCGACCTCCTGCTCACCGACGAGGTAGCGCGGCGGGCGGCGGGCCCAGCATTCGTCCCGCACGTACGGGCAGCGTTCTGCGAAGAGGCAGCGATTACGCGAGCCGCGCCGGCTTTCGCCCAGTTCGTCGAGTTCGCTGGCCGGGATCGCCGCATTGTCCCAGCGCTGGTCCGGATCGGGCGACGGGATCGATTCCAGCAACAGTTTGGTGTAGGGATGCTTCGGGTTGTCCATCACCGAGACGGATGGCCCCAGTTCCACGGCACGGCCCCGCTGCATCACCATGATGTCGCCGCCCAGGTAATAGGCTGCGGAGAGATCGTGGGTGATGAAGATCGTGGAGATCCCCAGCTGCTCCTTGAAGTCGAGCAAGATATTCATGATCACCGCGCGCACGGCCACATCGAGCATCGAGATGGCCTCGTCGGCCACGATGACCTTCGGCTTCACGAGGTAAGCCCGCGCCAGCATCACCCGCTGGCGCTCGCCGCCGCTGAGCTGGTGCGGATAGCGGCCGAGCACATCGGGCGGACGCAGGTTGACGGCCTTCAGCGCCTCCTCGATCAGGCGGCCGGCCTCGTCCTTCGACCGGGCCAGCTTGAACTTCTTGATCGTCATGTTGAAGACGCGGTCGATCGGATAGTACGGGTTGAAGATGCCGTACGGGTCCTGGAACACCACCTGGACCTCGCGCCGGAAATCGAGCAGTTCGTGCTTGCTCAGGCTGTAGATGTCCTTGCCGCGCCACAGCGCCTTGCCGGAGGTCGGCGGCTGGAGTCCCAGCAGCGCGCGGGCGGCGGTCGTCTTGCCGGAACCGCTCTCGCCGACCACGCTGACGATCCGCGGCGGATGCTCCTCGATCCGCAGGGACACATGATCGCTCGCCCAGGTCGCCGCGGCGCCATGGCCGAAGATGGTGGTCACATCGTCGAGTTCGAGCAGGGCCGGCTGCGATGAGCCGCCCGTCCGGATCTGGTCGGTCATCGTGATCCTCCCTGGGCGATGCCCGCCATCGTTGCGCCCCGTTCAGCGGTCGCCGCCGAAGATGGCGTGGATTCGGGGTAGAGATGACACGCGACGAGGCGATCGGGGATCACCTCCGCCGTGCTGCCGTCCGCGATCTCCCTCATGCCTGGCGACACTTCGGCCAGGATGGGCATCACGCCCTTGCAGATGTCCATCACGCGCGGGCAGCGATTGTGGAACCGGCAGCCCTCCGGCCATGCAAGCGGACTCGGGGTCGCCCCGCCGATGCCCTCCAGCCGCTCCCGACTGCCGCCAATCGCCGGGATCGCCCGCATCAGGCCATTCGTATACGGATGCAGGGATTCCTTGACGGTCGAGCGGATGTCGCCGGTCTCCACGATCTGCCCGGCATACATGATGCCGATCCGCTCCACCAGTTGGGCGTGGACCGGGAGGTCGTGGCTGACGATCATGATCGCGACATTCAGTTCGTCGCGCAGGTTCAACAGGGTCTCGAGGATGAGGCGCTGGACGTTGACATCGAGCGCGGTCGTGGGCTCGTCCGCGACGATGAGCGCCGGTTCCATCGCGATCGCGATCGCGATGATGACGCGCTGCTTCATGCCGCCGCTGAGTTCGTGGGGATAGAGCTTCGCGACCCGCTCGTCGAGGCCGACCCGCGCCAGCAGGCTTGGCACCTTCGCCTTCGCCTCCCGCTCGGAGACGCCATGGTCCAGCATCCCGTCCATGATCTGGTCACCGACTTTGGCGACCGGATTGAGGGAGTTCATCGATCCCTGCGGCACGTAGGCGATGTGCCGTCCGCGCAGCTGGCGCATCCGGCGATCGCCGATCGTCATCAGGTCGACCTGCTCCTTCCCATCGTGGGAGAAGAGGACCTGCCCATGCGTGACCCGGTTCGGGAAACGGATGATCTGGAGGATCGCTTCCACCAGCGTCGTCTTGCCGGAACCAGACTCGCCCGCGATGCCGACGATCTCGTTGTGCTGGATGGTCAGGTTCGCCTTGTCGACCACCCGCGCGGTGCCGCGCCCGGTGATGAAATGAACGTCGAGGTCCTTGATCTGGAGCAGCGGCAGGTTGCCGATCACCCGGGGGTTCGGCTTGCGGGCCAACGCGGCCGCACGGGAGCCGGACCCCGAGGTGGGTGCGCGTTCTACGGTCACAGGAGGTGTTGCCATCGGGAGTTCTCCTTCGTGCTGGCGGATTCGCGGATCAGGAGCGGCCGCGCAGCCGCGGGTTGAAGTACTCCTCCATCCCCTGGCTCATCCACGCAAGTCCGACGAACAGCAGGATCAGCAATACCACCGGCGCCGCGAAGATGATCTCCTTGTGCAGGCTGATGACGCCCCAGCCCAGCGCGTCACTGATGAGGCGGCCAAGGTCCATCTGGTTGCTGGGTCCGAGCCCGAGCACGGTGAGGCCCACCAGCGCCAGCGCCGCGCCGACGGAGGCGCTGGCGAACCCGATCGCGACGTAGGGAGCCATGTTCGGGAAGATGTCCCCGAAGATGATCTCCCGGTCCTTCATGTTCGTCATCTTGGAGAGTTCGACGTAGGGCCGCTCCCGCAGGCTCAGCACCTGCGTGCGGATGACGCGCGCGGCGAACGGCCACGAGAAGACCGCCAGGATCAATGCGAGCTGGAGGCTGCCGATATTGCTCGTGTAGCGAGCGAGGATGATGATCAGCGGCAGGGTCGGGATGACGATGAACATGTCGGTGACCGTCCGCAGGACGGTATCGACCTTGCCGCCCTTGTAGCCGGCGGTGAAGCCCACGATCGCCCCGAGGATCGTCGAGACCGCGCCGGCCAGGAAGGCCACGGTCAGCGAGACGGGCAGGCCCATCATCACGAGGGCGAACACATCACGCCCGTAGCGGTCGGTGCCGAGCCAGTGCTCGCTCGTCGGGTCCTGGAAGATGGGGAAGCTGCCCACCTTGAGCGGATCGACATCGCCCAGCCGCCAGGTGATGATCGGCTGGTGCAACACCGCGAGGATGATCAGCAGGAGCGTGATGCTCGCGCCGAAGCGAAACTTGCCGCTCTCCTTGAAGAGTCGAACGAATGCCATGAGAACCTCCGGACTTCGCCAGTTGCCGATCCCTACTCGCCGTACTTGACGCGCGGATCGAAGAACGGAAGCACCAGGTCGATGATCAGGTTGATCGTCAGCACCATGAAGATCAGCACCGTGACGACGGCCATTGCGGTATTGACATCCTTGATCACCACCGAGTCGACCAGCAGGTTGCCGACGCCCGGATAGCGGAAAAGACGCTCGATCAGGACGTTCCCGTTCACCACGAAGCCCATCGAGATGCCGAGGGCGGCGATCTGAGGCAGCCAGGCGTTTCGCAGGACGTACTTGAAGAGGATGCGACGCGGGGAGAGGCCCTTCGCATTGGCGTAGGTCAGGAAGTCCTCACC
>JBQCJS010000578.1:0-3951 GCA_051952485.1 Thermomicrobiales bacterium
CACCTTGGTCGCCAGGCGCTCGGTGAGTTCGTTCGCGATCCGCCGGTCCACGATGGCGCGGCTGGTGGCCGTGCACTTCTGGCCGGTGCTCATCATCGCGCCGTTCAGCACCTGCTGCAGCGCGTGATCGAGGTCGGCATCGGCCATCACGATTGCCGGATTCTTACCACCTAGCTCCAGCTGGACCTTAGCGCCGCGTTCGGACGCGATCTTCTTGATCCCGTTCCCGACCGTGTCCGACCCGGTGAACGAGATCGCCACGACCCGGTCATCCTTCACCAGGGGATCGCCGACCTTGGACGCGCTGCCGGTGACGAGGTTGAAGACGCCCGCCGGAAGCCCGGCCTCCTGCAGCACCTCGGCGATGTGGACGGTGGTCAACGGCGTGAAACTCGCCGGCTTCATGACGACCGTGTTCCCGAACGCAATCGCCGGGATGGCCTTCCAGACCGGGATGGCGACCGGGAAGTTCCACGGCGTGATGATCCCGACGACGCCCAGCGGCTCCCGCACGGTGAAGAGCAGCGTGTTCGGGTTCACGGACGGGTAGTGTTCGCCGTCCGGCTGCTGGAGGTCCCCGGCGAAGTAGCGAAGGATCGCCACCGCGCGCGAGGTCTCCCCGACGGCCTCGCGGAAGGTTTTGCCCTCCTCGCGGGTCAGGTCGCGCGCCACGTCCTGCAAGCGGGCATTCAGGATCTCGGACGCCTTGTACAGGATGTTCGCACGGGCGATGGCGGAGGTCCCCGCCCACCCGGCGTAGGCATCCGCGGCTGCCGTCACCGCCGCATCGACATCGGCCGCCTCGCTGGCGGCGAAGTGGCCAACGACCTCGGACGGATTCGCCGGGTTCGTGTTCGCGAAGGTGCCGCCGCTCGCGGCAGCCACCCATTCGCCGTTGATGAAGTTGCCGAAGACGGGCACACCCTGTTCATCACGCAGGGTGCTCCGGCTGCTTGCTGCAACCACCGGAAGCCTTCCTCCTCATGCCTGAAACCCGCGAGCACCGTCGCTCGCGGATACGAACGCTCTTCGTTCATTATCGCGCACGCCCCGCGCCACCGCCTCCCGGCGTGGCTGGTCTCGGACACAGAGACGCGAACGCAGGCGCCATGAAACAATGGCGCCTGCGTTCACCTGTGTGTCCGGATGGTCCGCTGGCGGTCAGTCTGGCCAGGCAATTCGGGCGGATCGGTTCTGGAGGTAGAGGTCGGCCAGCACCAGGGCGAGCATCGCCTCCAGCACCGGCACCGCGCGAGGCACCACCGAGGGGTCGTGCCGCCCGTAGACGGTGATCTTCTGCGGATTCAGGTCGGTGTCGATCGTGTCCTGCTCCTGCTCGATGGAGGAGGTCGGCTTCACCACGACCCGCACGACGATGTCCTCGCCGGTGGAGATGCCGCCCAGCGTGCCGCCGGCATTGTTGTCGCTCGTGTAGACCCGTCCATCCTCGACATGGAATGCGTCGTTGGAGGCCGATCCTCGCTCCCGGGCCAGCGCGAAGCCCTTGCCGATCTCGACGCCCTTGGTGGCGGGCACGGAGAGCATCGCCTGGCCGATCAAGGCGTCCAGCTTGTCGAAGGTCGGCTCTCCCAGGCCCGCCGGAACGCCGGTCGCCCGGATCTCGACCACACCCCCGAGGCTGTCCTTCGCCTCCTTCGCCGCCAGGATGGCTGCGATCATCGCCTCCGCCGCAACCGGGTCGGCCGCGCGGACGATGTTCTGTTCGATCGCCTCGCGATCGACGGTCTCCCCAGCAATCCCGCCGATCTCCTTCGCGAAGGCGTAGACCTCCACGCCCGCGGTGGCGAGAATCTTCTTCGCGATCGCCCCTGCCGCCACCCGGCCCCAGGTCTCGCGGGCCGACGAACGGCCGCCACCGCGGTGATCGCGATGTCCGTACTTGCGCCAGTAGGTGTAGTCCGCGTGGCCGGGCCGGAAGACGGTCCGCAGGTTGTCGTACTTGGATGAATCGGCGTCCGCGTTGTAGGTAATGAGCGAGATCGGCGTGCCGGTGGTGACGCCCTCGTACACCCCGGAGAGGATCTCCGCACGGTCGCGTTCGCCACGCGGGGTGGTTACCTTGCTCTGCCCCACCCGTCGCCGGTCGAGTTCGACCTGGATCTCCTCGACCGTGAGCGGAAGCCCCGCCGGGCATCCCTCGATCACGACCCCCAGTGCGGGTCCGTGCGATTCGCCCCAGGTGGTGAGCTTGAAGATCTTTCCGAAGCTGCTGCCCATGATCGTGCGGATGCTCCTTGCGATGGCGACTGTGGCCGTGGCCGTGGCTCCTGCTCCCGCGCCAGGCGCCAGAGTGACAGAGGTCGATCAGATGCCGAGCCGTGCGCGGTCGAACACGACGGCGTAGACGCGGTAATCGTGCGAAGGGGTGTGATGAAATCCCAGCCGGTCGTAGAGACGTTGGGACTGCTGGTTGTCGCCCTGGGTGCTCAAGGCGACCCGGCGTGCGCCCTGCCCTGTCAGACGACCGATGGCGAACGCGGCGGTTTCCCGCCCCAGCCCCTTGCCCTGCAGGTCCGGGCGGGTGGCGATGCGGTCCAGGTGGCCCCAGCCGTGATAGCTGGTGAATCCGACATACGAGGCAACCTCCCCATCCAGCGCCCCGATCCAGACCTCCACTCCCGGATACTGGAGATAGGTCAGGAACTCCTGCCGGGAGTTCTGCCAGAGCCACGGAAAGGTCGCATGGTCGAGCGTGAGCGCGGCTTCCAGGCCGACCGGATCATGCGGCGTGACGACGATGAACTCCTGGCGGTGGCCACCCGGGAGAGACGGAACGACCGGCCGCGACAGTTCGAAGGTCAGGATCTCCTCCAGGCGCTCGAACCCGTTGGAGACGTAGAAGGCGGGTCGCCGCACCTCGTAGGTATCGACGTAGACCAGCGCGGCGGCCTGCGCCTGCCAGGCCGCGTCCGTCGCGGCGGCGATCAGGGCGTTCTCGTGCCGGAAGGCGACGAGCGTATGGATACCCGGCAACTCCGGTCGATGCCGCCACGGCGTGACGAGCACGAACTCCCCTGTCGGGGGATGCCAGAACGAGAGACCGGGCAGCTGGACGACGAGCGCGAGCAGGTCCTCCTCATCGAGGCCGCGCGTGCGATCGAGGCGCAGTCGCCCCACATCCGCAGGGGTGATGGGCCGGATCTCGTCCCGTCCCTCGCCGTTCCCGCCAAGTCGCCACCTGTCCAGTCGCATCGCTTCGCGCACGCCGTTCACGATCCATGAATCGATTCGAGGCCAACCAGTCCGATTGGCGTCACCGGCACTCCACGGATACCGGTGCGGATGGCAGTGTAGCCAATATCGAAGGAGATCGGCACCACCACCGCATCGTCGATCAGGACCTGCTGGGCACGGGCGAACAATGCCGCCCTCGACGCCTCGTCCGGGGTGGAGAGGGCTTCGGCCACCAGGGCATCGAAGGTGTCCGAGCGATACCCGGAGTAGTTGTCCGGGCTGGCGGACCCGAACAGCACGTTCAGGAACGCGGATGGGTCCGGGTAGTCAGCGACCCAGGTCAGGGAATAGGTCGGGAAGCGGCCAGCCGCCAGTCCGGCCAGGAAATCCCCCCATGCCACCGAAATCGGCTCGATTCGCAGGCCAAGGTGCTCACCGAGATAGTCCTGGAGCGCCACGCCGACATTCCGCAAGGGATCGGAGAGCGTCGTCTGGCCCGTGTAGATCGTGATCGGCGGCACGCGATCGGCGCTCCCGAATCGCGAGCGGGCGACCTCGGCCCTCGCGGCGTCGAGGTCGTACCCGGGGATGTCCGCCTCCCACGTCCTGCCGAGCATCCCCGGCGCGATGACCCCCCGGGCCGGCTGCACGCTCGCGCCCGCCGCGTCGGCCAGCCTGGCCCACGGAAAACCGATCTGGATGGCGCGCCGTATGTGGATATCATCCAGCGGCGCCATCGAAGGGCTCAACGCGAGG
>JBQCJS010000579.1:0-5988 GCA_051952485.1 Thermomicrobiales bacterium
CTAACGTGTCCTGTACATGCCTGGTCGGGCCGCCATGAAGGCGGCCCCCACAAACGACCGGACTGCCAGGCGATTCGGTCGTTCGTAGGGCGAACCCTTGTGGTTCGCCGAGATCTCTGCGCGACGCCGGGTTAGTCTGGACAATCCACTGAGTGGGCGGGCGCCGACCCGTTTTCCTTGCAATGACCGACGGTCCGAACGGTTGGTGGTGGTGACGGTGGTGCAACGCCGTTCGGAGCGATACCGCGACAATGCAGAGACCCTCGCCCGATCTGGGCGAGGGTCTCTGCATGCCGGTGCGATGCGAAGGGGTTCTACGACTCGGCGATGGTGACGGAGTTGAGCGTCACCGGCTCGGTCGGGGTGGACGGCTCGCCGCTGCGACCGTAGGTCGTGGGAACGGCCTCGATCGCCTTGGCGACATCGAAGCCCTCCGTAACCTTGCCGAAGATGGTGTAGTTCTTCGGCAGGCGGCCCCGGAGGTCCGTGAGGCAGATGAAGAACTGGCTGCCGTTCGTGTTCGGACCCGCGTTCGCCATCGCGACGGTACCCGCCTCGTAGTCCTTCGCGATCGTCTCGTCCTGGAACTTGTAGCCCGGGCCGCCCGCGCCGGTGCCGGTCGGGTCGCCACCCTGGATGACGAAGCCCTTGACGATCCGATGGAACGGCGTGCCATCGTAGAAGCCTTCGCGGGCCAGGCTCACGAAGTTATTGACGGCAACCGGAGCGTCCTGGGGATAGAGCTCGATCTCGATCTTCCCGTGACTCGTGTCCAGCGTCGCCGTGTAGGTCTTGTCCGCTTCAAGCTGGTTGTCGAAGGGCTTGTTCCACTGCTTGGCCATGAACGGCGCAGTCCTTTCGTCTGGTGCCGGGTCCGGAGAAGCCCGAGCGGGCGGCGGATGACCGGCATCGAGGTTCCGCAAGGCGGGTTCCACCCCATGGTGAGGGCCCCGCCTGGCGAGCCATATGCCCGGCGATTATGGGGGGTCGAGGGTGGCAGCGGCCAGTCCTGACCCCTTGGCGCCTGGCCGGTAAACCGGCCGCTACGCCGGGTCGGAGACGCCGCCGAGCCCCAGCGCTTCGGCGTTCTCCGTCATCGCGCCGATCACGAAGGTGATGTGCTCGTCGAGGTCGATGCCGAGTTCCTCCGCGCCGGCGATGAGATCCTCCCGCTTGACCGCGGCGGCAAACGCCTTGTCCTTCATCTTCTTGCGGACCGAGGAGGCCTTGACGTCCGCGACCGCCTTCGAGGGTCGGACGAGGGCGACCGCGGAGATGAAGCCCGTCAGCTCGTCGACCGCGAACAGCGTCTTCTCAAGCTGGGTCGTCCGGGGATGGGCGGGGTCGTCGGCATGGCTGAGCACCGCCGCCACGACCCAGTCGGGATAGCCGAGGCCACGCAGGACACCGGCGCCGACGTAGGGATGCTCGTCGAGCGTCGGATGCTTCTCGTAGTCGAAGTCGTGGATCAGCCCGACGACAGACCACGCCTCCTCCGGCTCGCCGTTCTTGCGAGCGTAGGCACGCATGGCGGTCTCCACGGCGAGGCAGTGGCGGATGAGGCTGGGACTCTTCACCCACTCGTTCAGGAGCTCCCAGGTCTCCTCGCGTGTCTTGCCGTTCAGGTCGGGATAGGGGACATCGGACACGGGAACACTCCGGGGATGATGCCGGCCGGCGCTCGCGAACGAGAGCCAATCCGGTCAGACGATGAGCATCGCGTCGCCGAAGGAGAAGAAGCGGTAGCGCTCCGCGATGGCTGCCTCGTAGGCGGCGAGGACGCGGTCGCGTCCGGCGAACGCGCTGATCATCAGCAACAACGTCGATTTCGGCAAGTGGAAGTTGGTGATCAGTGCATCGACCATCTGCCACTCGTAGCCGGGCGTGATGTAGATGCCGGTCATGTCGGAGAAGGGGCCGGGATTGCCCGCCTTCACGCGCTGGCCAAGGGTCTCCAGGGTCCGGGCGGCGGTGGTGCCGACCGCGACAACGCGAGAACCGCGCTCCTTCGTGGCGGCGATCGCCTCCCACGCCTCGGGCGAGACGGAACACCACTCCTGGTGGATCACATGATCTTCGGCGAAGTCCTCGTTCACCGGCCGGAAGGTGTCCAGCCCGACGTGCAGCGTGACCGATGTGCGACCGATCCCCCGGGCCTCGAGCCGCCGGAAGACCTGCTGTGTGAAGTGCAGGCCGGCGGTCGGGGCGGCTGCCGACCCCTTCTGGGCGGAGTAGACGGTCTGGTAGCGCTCGTCGTCGTCGAGGTGGTGGGTGATGTAGGGCGGCAGGGGCACGCGCCCGAAGTGATCGAGATCCTGGGCCAGCACATCGTCCAGCTCGACGAGGACCTGGCCGTCGTCCAGCTTCTCGCGCAGGACGGCGGATGCTGCCTGGCCATCGGCGGTCTTCGCGGGAATGACGATCCGCTCGTCGATCCGCAGGCGCCGGGTCGGGCGGGCGAGGGCGCGCCAGAGGCCGCTCTCCTCGCGGCGCAGGAGCAGGATCTCCACCTCGGCGCCGGTCTCGCGATGTCCGAGCAGGCGGGCCGGGATGACGCGGCTGTCGTTCACGACCAGGAGATCGCCGGGATTGAGCAGGTCGGGCAGGTCGCGGAAGACCCGGTGGGCGATCGGATCTCCGTCGCGCGGCAGGACGAGCAGGCGGCTGGCCTCGCGGTCGACGAGTGGTTCCTGGGCGATGAGCTCCGCAGGCAGGTGGTAGTCGAAATCCGTCATCGCGTGGCGAGCGACGTTCCCGGTCTGGTCGTGCGGGTCGTGGGTCACTGATCGACCTCGAACAACGCCTGCTGGGCGGAGACGGAGGCCGGGAAGACCAGGCCGAGATGCTCGTAGGCGCGCTTGGTGGCGATGTGTCCGCGGGGCGTGCGCTGGAGGAACCCGAGCTGGATCAGGTAGGGCTCGTACACATCCATGATCGTGTCGGTCTCCTCGCTGGTGGCGGCGGAGAGGGTATCGATCCCGACGGGACCGCCGTCGAACTTCTCCACCACGGCCAGCAGGATGCGGCGATCCGTCTCGTCCAGGCCCATGTGGTCGACCTCCAGGCGGTCGAGCGCGGCGTGGGCGATCGGGGCGGAGATGACCGTCTCGCCGGAGACCTGCGCGATGTCGCGGACGCGGCGCAGGAGCCGGTTGGCGATGCGTGGGGTACCGCGGGAGCGGGCGGCGAGCGCCTTCGCACCGGATTCGTCGATCGGGAACTGGAGGATCGTCGCGGAGCGGGTGATGATGCGCTCCATCGCATCCTGGTCGTAGAAGTCGAGGCGGAGGACGGCGCCGAAGCGGTCCCGCAGCGGGCCGGTGAGCAGGGCAAGGCGGGTGGTGGCGCCGACGAGGGTGAACTTCGGGAGGTTGATCCGCATCGTACGGGCGGCGGGACCCTTGCCGATGATGATGTCGACGGCGAAGTCCTCCATCGCGGAGTAGAGGACCTCCTCCACGACCCGGTTCAGGCGGTGGATCTCGTCGATGAAGAGGACATCGCCGGGTTGCAGGTTCGTGAGAATGGAGACGAGATCGCCCTGCCGCTCGATGGCGGGACCGGAGGTGACGCGAAGGCTGACGCCCATCTCGGTGGCGACGATCGCGGCGAGGGTGGTCTTCCCGAGGCCCGGCGGCCCGTAGAGCAGGACATGGTCCAGAGCCTCCTCCCGCTCGAGGGCGGCCTGGATGAAGATGCGCAGGTTGTCCTTGACGCGATCCTGCCCGACATAATCCTCGAGCTTCCGCGGACGCAGGGACTTGTCGGCCGCGCCGTCCTCGTCACGCTGCTTCGGCGTGACGAGGCGTGACGCCTCCCGTTCCGTCTTGGCCGTGGTGGTGGAGGGGCGGTCCGGACCGCCGGAATCGTCGTTCATGGTTCAAGTATACCGTACGAGGAGAACATGCGTTCGTGTTGCTGGCGCCATTTCAGGCCCCCGGCGAGGTGGTTGCAACGGGTGTGCCGGAGGCGGGCGAAGCAACGGGAGATGACGTCACGCCGAGGATCTTCAACTGCTCGGTGGCCTGCTGGGCCATGTAGGTCGACGGGTCGATCGCGACGGCCTGCTGGTACTCGGCAATCGCTTCCTCGGTGCGGGGCGGGACCGAGACGCGGTACATCTCGGCGAGATAGTAATGCGCCTGCTGGTTGGCCGGGTCCTGTTCGATGAGCTTCTTGAACTGGATCTCGGCATCGGGCCGGTGGCCACCATCCGCGAGGGCACGGGCGAAGTCGAGGCGGACACCCTGATCGTCGGGTCGCATCTGGAGGGCCTTCTCATAGAGCGGGATGGCCTCGGTCAGGCGGCCGGTGTTGCCGAGCAGGTTGGCGAGGAGGGTCAGCGCGTAATAGTCGTCGGGGTTCTCGGCGACCTTGGTCTGCTGCTCGGCGATCACGTCCTTGTTGGGATCGGTGTAGGCCGTCTGGGTGCTGTCGTCGCTGGAGGTGAGCTGGTCGGTGGCGATGGCGACGACGCCGGCGAGGATGAGCGAGCAGACGACAAGCGAGGAGACGACGATGAAGACGATCTGGGTGCGGCTGGCGCGGCTGAGCGGCCCGGACGGTGGCGGGGTCGCCTGGCGGGCAGGACGGGCCTGCGGGGTGGAGGCGCGCGGCTTCGGGGGGGCTGGCTTTCCTGGGCGATCCTGGTTGGGCACGACGGAAGCTCTCCGGGCGGTGGTAGCGAGGACGGCGTGCGGGATCGGGCGCGAGGCCGCTATCGGGCACGCGGGGCGGGACCGGCGAACACCATACCAGAAACGGGAGGATGGTGGCCTGGCGCCCTTGGCAGGGGCGAGGGGACGATGCTATACTCCGCATCGCTCCGGAAGAGAGCGCAGGCCGGCCTAGCTCAGTTGGTAGAGCAGCTGTTTCGTAAACAGCAGGTCGTCGGTTCGAGTCCGACGGTCGGCTCCCTGGTCAAGCCAGGCAGGTTGCGCGATACTCTTGGACGAGCCGAAGTGGCGGAACGGCAGACGCGCTACGTTCAGGGCGTAGTGAGGGTAACCTCGTGGGAGTTCAAATCTCCCCTTCGGCACCACTCCCCAATCATCAACGCAATCCATGAGTGATCTGGCCTGCGGTTCCTGAGCGGGGTGTGTACCTTTCCAATCGGATACGCTGGCGGAAAGCCGGGATGGATGGTCGCTGGCCCGGAATGGGCCAGAGGAAAGTCCGAGCTGCACAGAGCGTGGGTGCCTGGTGAAAGCCAGGGAGGCGCGAGCGATCGCGTCGACAGTCCAGACTGGCACGGTCCTTCGGGATCGTGAGAGCAACAGAGACCATTGCCGCCGCCGTCATGGTGGTGGACTGAAAAGGGCAATCCTCCCCGCAGCAATCTCCGAATCGGCCGTTACCAGGTTGCTCGCCGAGGCCGGAAGTCGAGAGCAGTCACGAAGGCGACGACGTGACCGGCCGCGAACGCGGCCGAGAGAGATGACCATCGCGAACAGAACTCGGCTTACACTCCCTTTCCTTTCCGTCATCCAGCGTGTTCATGGTGCCCTTAGCTCAATGGCAGAGCGCTTGTCTGTGGAACATGAGGTTACGGGTTCGAGCCCCGTAGGGCACCCCACAGCAAAACCCCGCAAGAATGCGGGCATATCACGACCCCAAGCATTCGCTTGGGGTTTCCTGTTACCCGGTGACAGCCAAGTCTGAAGCCGACAGGGGCGACTCCACCTTCGGAGTCGCCCCTGTCATGCAATCAACGCTTGCGATCGAATGGGTCAGGAGGCGGGGCGGCGCTTGTCGAAGCCGCGCTCGCGGAGGGCCGAGGCGAGGAATCCTCCTGCCACTGCCGCGACGACCATCACGAAGGGCACCACGGCCGCTGTCGGGGGCGGCTCCGAGCGGATGGACGCCTCCATGCCGAGCGCGCTGCGACCGACCGCCTTCAGGACCGCCGTGCCGATGTGCATGGGCAGGTAGAGGCCGGGGATCAGCTTCGCCCACAGGATGGGATCGGCCTTGGCGGCCATCCCGATC
>JBQCJS010000580.1:0-9860 GCA_051952485.1 Thermomicrobiales bacterium
GCAGCCGCCTATCCCGACGACGTGCCGCTCGATGCCAGCGAGTGGCTGGCCGCACGCCTGACCACGGCCTTCCTGCGCGAGGATTGCATGGACGGCGATGGCGCCGAGCCGCTGTTTCGGGAGGTCCACGCGGAGGCGCTGGCGCGGGACGATCCCTTCCACCGGCGTATCGCCGTGCTGGCGACCCTCGGGTTGGGACTGGTCGCGCGGGGGCGCGCCGAACCCGATGCAGCGAGGACGTGGTTCGACGCCGCAGCCGCATCGGCGCGGGATGCGGGCCTGGACCGGCTGGAGGCGATCGCCGTGAACTTCCTCGGCCGGATCGCCTACCTGCGGATGGACCTGGAGGATGCCGGCGCGGTGTTCACGCGGGCGCGGGAGATCGCCGCGCGCAGCGGGGACCGGCGCCTGGAAGCTCGCTACCTGAACAACCTGGCCGTGATCGCGCTGGAGCGGGACGATCCCGATTCCGCCGAACGATTGCTGGATGCGGCAGTGGAAACCGGCCCATGGACGGACGATCCGGCGTTCGCGGCGAACATCCTGACGAATCGCGGCAAGATCAGCCGGGCGCGCGGCGACCTCGCCGCGGCGGAGTCGGAGGTACGGGCGGCGCTCGCCCTGGCCGAATCGCTGGAAACACCGGGCATGGTGGCGTTCCTCCTGCTCGACCTGGCGGGCGTGATGCTGGATCGTGGCAGCGAGGGCGCCGAACCGGCCCTCGCCGCGATCCGGGCGGCGATCGACCGGAACCGGGACCTCGACGATCCAGCCCTGCTTGCCATGGCGCTGCTGGCCATTCCCCGGCTGGCGGTGCTGGAAGCGCGATGGGCGATCGCGGCGGAGACCTTCGACCTCGCGGACCGCGTGCGGACACGGATCGGGATGGCGTGGACGCCGAAGGAGCGGCGGATGCGGGAGCCCGAGCGAGTCCGGATCGCGGCGTCCCTGCCGCGCGGGCAGACGCCGGCATCGGTCTTCGACCCCGCCCTGCTCGCGGCGGACGGAGCGCTGGATCTGCGGGCGGTGCAGGCTCGCGTCGATGCACTGCTGACCCTCCTGGCGGCCCCGGTGGAGCCCGCGCCCACAGGAGCGGAGCGGCGCATCCTCGGGCTGACCGCCCGGGAGACGGAGGTCCTCATCCACCTGGGGCGGGGCGCGTCCACCGATGAGATTGCCGCCGCGCTCTCGATGAGTCCCCGCACCGCCACCACGCACATCAGCCGTATCCTCGCCAAGCTGGGCGTTTCCAGCCGCGCGGCGGCGGTCGCCTTTGCCGCCCGCAACGGGTTCGTATGACGCCTGTCCGGAATCGGCGATCCGGCGACGGTCCTACGCAGTCCGACGCAGGACCTTCCGCAATCCGGGTCGCACCTACGTCGTGACCGGCACACCGGCCCCGCGATTTACGCGACCTTGCGGATGGTTTCGCCCGTCGTCCGGAGCATGATGGGATACATCGCCCGATGGGAATGCGCTGCGCACCTGGCCCGGGATGGCGATTCCGATCGCGTTCCGGGAGGTTTCCGATGGAGCATTCGTCCACCGCGTGCGTGCGGTCGCTGTCGCGTTCATGGTGGGTCATCGTCATTGTCGCCGCGACGTGCGCGGTGGCGGGCCTCCTCGCATGGGGGGCCGTGGGCGCCGCCGGGGTCTCGGCCGAAACCGGCGGTGGCACGACCGTGCTGGCGTGGCTGGCCAGCCAGATCGAGGACCTGCTGATGATCATCCAGGACACGATCGAAGGCTGGACCTGGGCCTGAACTCCGACACGAGACCCGGTCCGGCGCGCCCATTCAGGCTGCGCCGGGCCGGGTTTTCGGCGTTGCCGGCCGCAAACCCCGAACGGACAGCCCCGGCGGGCGGTGACCTTTTGGAACATCTGCCGCGACGGGGTATGGGGGTGGTAGCATCAGGGCACACCCTGGGGTGGTGGTTCATCCCGAGGGAGGGGAGAGGTCGTTCGTGCGTGCCAGTCGCCGGTGCGCGCTGCCTTGGCCGGTAGCGCGCCGGCATCCCGCCGAGGCGGGAGTGCCGCGAGGGCATGTCGAACGCTCCGGATGCCTGGACGACCCGCCGGCGCGGCCAGAGAGGGCCGCACGTCATGGATGGATGATGGCGCGGGTCGTTCGGGGATCGCTCCCCATTGACAAGGCTTAACGAACAGTACGTCGACCGATGATGGATGGAACGAAGCCGGGGCCTGCGTCGCCAGCGCGGGAAGCCCGGGTTCGGCATCGTCGCGTCGCTTCGTTGCACACGATGAGGAGAGAGGTGGGCGTGGATTCTCCGCAGGAATCGACCGGAGCACGGATCGTTCCCTTTCCACAGCCAGCAGCGCCGGGACGCCCGCAGGGGAGCCCGCAGTCCCGGCCGGCATCGCAATCGGGTCCCGGCACGTCCGGGCGTATCACCGGCGAGATCGGGCGGGGATCGCACGAGGCGCTCACGTCGGACCAGTTGCTGGACATGATCGCGCTGGCCGAGCCGTTGCCGGGCGAGCAGGAAGGGCTGACCCACCTGCGCGCCGTCAGCATCGGCGCCTCGAGCGGCGCGTTCTACCCGCACACCGCCACCGAGGATGTCCCGGCGGCCGCGGCCCGGCTGGGACTCACGTCCGTCGAGCTGATGTTGCAGACCGCCGGGGAGTACGATCCGGCGTTCATCGCCCAGGTCAAGGCGAATGCCGAGGCCGCCGGGGTCCGCATTCACGCCCTGCACACGATGTTCAACCTCCACCCCATGCTCGACCGCTATCCGCGCCGGGCGGCGGAGGGCCGCGCGCTCTTCCAGCAGGGCATCGAGGCGGCGGCGGCGCTGGGCGCGAAGGCCCTGGTCTGGCACGGCGCCCGCAAGCAGGATGTCGCCAGCCCGGGCGGATGGGAGCGGTTCATCGCGCTCACCGCCGAGCTGGCGAAAGCGTGCGGCGAGCAGGGCGTGACCCTGGCGCTGGAGAACGTCTCCTGGTGCGCGCTGGCGCAGGTGCGGCATGTGGTCAGCTTCGCCACCCGGCTGGAGGAGATCGGCACGCCGGACGAGATCGGCTTCGTCTTCGATCCCTTCCAGGCCGTGGAGGCCGGCGCCAACCCCTTCATGATGCTGGCGGCGATGGGCAACCGCGTGGTCGATGTCCACATCAGCGACTACCACCAGGACGACATCACCGCCCGCCACCTGCCGCCGGGCGATGGCGACCTGCCGTGGTCCGCGCTGATCCGGGCGATCGCGGGCAGCGGCTACACCGGCCCGATGATGATCGAGGGGCCGCTCGGCACCGACGGCGAGGTGATCGGCCGCGTGCGCGGACATCTCGATCCGCTCATCCGCGGCATCTTCCCGTTCCGCCCGGATGGCCACGACGCCAGCGCCGACGCGGACCGGGAGGCGGAGAGCGTGCAGGTGCTGAGCACGGTCACGCCGCCGCTGGGCATCCGGCGCGGCATCGACCTCTTCAACGCCCGGGCGTTCTACGAGCAGCACGAGGCGATCGAGCACGAATGGCACGCCGAACGCGGGCCGATCCGCCGCCTCTACCAGGGCATCCTCCAGATCGGGGTGGGGTTTCACCATGCCCTGAACGGCAACCACAAGGGGGCCGTGCTGCTGCTGCACGCCGGCATCGAGAAGACGCGCGACTTCGAGCCACAGGCGCTGGGCATCGATACCCTCGCGCTGGTCGCGGGTGCGCAGGCCTGCCTCGACCGGATCGAGGCGCTGGGGCCGGACCGCCTGCACGAGTTCGACCCGGACACGATCCCCACCATCGCCTATACGAGGTGAGCGGGGAGAGCAGTGGGGCGTGAGAGCCGGTTCGGGCTGGCCTCGCCGGGCACCCAGCATCGCGAGTTCGGGCACACCCCTCACGGCTCACGCCTCACATCTCCTGCCTCACTGGAGGGGATCGTCGCCACCATGCGATGATCCCCTCATCGCGTTCGTCCCTCCCGGAGAAGGAGTCCCCCGATGCCGCCGAAGCGCCCCGCCGCCAATCGACCGAAAGCCGTGATCTGGGACCTGGACGGCACCTTGATCGATTCCGCCGAATGGCACTGGCTGAGCTGGCAGGAGATCCTGCACGCCGAGGACTATCCCATCACGCACGAGGAGTTCCTGCGTGGCTTCGGGCGGCGCAACGACGAGATCCTGGCGGAGTATTTCGGCGCGGAAGCCGATCCGGCGCGGCTGGCGGACATCGCCGATCGCAAGGAAGCGCGCTACCGCGACTACGTGGAGCAGCATGGGGTCATCGTGCTGCCGGGCGTGGAGGACTGGCTGGGCTTCCTCGGGGAGGAAGGCTGGCGCCTGGCGGTGGCGACCTCCGCCCCGCGCGAGAACCTGGGGATCATCCTCGATGTCTCCGGGCTGGCGCTGGCCTTCGATGCGGTGGTGGCGCGCGAGGATGTGCAGGTCGGCAAACCCGATCCGGAGGTCTTCCTGAAGGCAGCGGCGGCGCTGGAGGTGGAGCCGGTCCGGTGCATCGTGGTGGAGGACGCGGCGGCGGGCGTCCAGGGTGCGCACGCGGCGGGGATGGCGGCGATCGGGGTGGGGCCGCGTCACGCCGATCTCGGCGCGGACCTTTCCGCCGAGCGCCTGGACGACCTGGACGACGACGCCTTCGATGCCCTGCTCGCCCGCTGGGCGACGATCGCGGCCCCCGGGGCGACCCCGCCGGAGCCGTAGGGTCCTCCCCATCCGCCGGGCGCCCCGAGGCCCCCGTTCCCGCTCATGCGGGGCCGGGGGCCTCGATTTGTCTCGACGGCCCCGGCAAGCCGATTCCCGCGCGGGCCGTAACAAATCGACAAACATCCGAAAATCCGTTGAAAGATCGTCTTGACAGAGGTGTACGTACATATGAGATAGTAGGTGAAGCCATCGTACGTACGGGCCGTTCCGGCGGACGCACGCCCCTCCGGCGAGGAGGGGAGCACCCTTGACGATGCCGCACTCGCCCCATATGATGGGTCTCTGGCACGGGCCATGCACTAGATATAGTGCCGATCCGGGCCTCTCGTTCTTTTCACCGGGTCCCGGCGCGGCGAGGATTCGCCTCACCGGGGAGCGCCCGATCCGGTTTCACGATTCATCGTTCCCGCACGCGGGAGTATCGCCTGCATCCACGGCCACAACCGCAGGCAGCAACTCCAAAGCATCCCGGCAGGGGGTGACACACCGCGACCGACTGCGGTGTGGAGGGTTGGAAGAAGGGGCATATGGTTCTCGACGAGCAGCGAACACTATCAGGCTCGACCGGCGACGATGAGGGCGGATTCGGCATCGTCGTGCGCAAGCGCGACGGGCGCGAGGTCTCGTTCGACCATCGCCGCATCGCCCACGCCATCGAGATGGCGTTCCGGGCGGAGATGGGCATCCCCTATCCCGATCCCATCTCCACCAGCTTCGCCAGCCGCATCACCGAGGTCACGGACGCGGTGGTCAATTCCATCCCGGCCATCGCCGACGATGCCCACGCCGCCACCGTGGAGGCGATCCAGGACGAGGTCGAACGCCAGCTGATGGCCGCCGGGGCCTACTCCGTGGCCCGCCGCTACATCCTCTACCGCGAGGCGCGCGCCCGTGCCCGTGACGAGGACCAGATGCGGCTGCGCGATCACAGCGGCCAGGAGATGGTCGTCAACCGCGCCGTCCTGCGCGGCTGGATCGACGACGCCGCCGCCGGCCTGGGCCCGGAGATCCAGGTCAAGGATGTCGAGGGCGATGTCCTCGCCTCCGTGCGCAACGGCATGACCCTCACCGAGCTCGACCAGGCCATCGTCATGGCCGGCCGCGCCCGCATCGAGCAGCGCCCGATCTACTCCTCCTTCGCCGCCCGCGCCCTGCTCCGCGGCATCTACAGCGATGTGCTCGCCCGCCGCGTCACCGTCGCCGATGCCCCCTCCTTCTACGCCGAGACCTTCGCCGCCAAGATCCACGAGGGCATTGAGGCCGAGCTGCTGACGCCGGAACTCGCCGCCTACGACCTCCAGCGCCTCGGTGAAGCCCTCGTGCCGGAGCGGGACCACCAGTTCCGCTATCTCGGGCTCCAGACCCTCTTCGACCGCTACCTGATCCACAACAAGGGACGCCGCATCGAACTGCCGCAGGCTTTCTGGATGCGCGTCTCGATGGGTCTCGCCCTCGCCGAGCCGGAAGCGCAGCGGGACGACCGCGCGATCGAGTTCTACACCGCGCTCTCCACCTTCCGCCTCTGCTCCTCCAGCCCGACGCTCTTCAATGCCGGCACGCTGCATCCGCAACTCTCCTCCTGCTACCTCACCACCGTCTCGGACGACCTCGATCACATCTTCAAGAGCGTGCGCGATAACGCGCTCCTCTCGAAGTGGAGCGGCGGCCTCGGCAACGACTGGACCAACGTCCGCGCGCTGGGCAGCCGCATCAAGGGCACCAATGGCGAGAGCCAGGGCGTGATCCCCTTCCTGAAGGTCGTCAACGACGCCGCCGTGGCCGTGAACCAGGGGGGCAAGCGCAAGGGCGCCGTCGCCAGCTACATCGAGATCTGGCACGGCGACATCGAGGAGTTCCTCGACCTGCGCAAGAACACCGGCGACGAGCGCCGGCGCACGCACGACATGAACACGGCGGTCTGGATTCCGGATCTCTTCATGCAGCGCGTGGAAGAGGACGGCGAGTGGGTCCTGTTCAGCCCGAACGAGGTGCCGGACCTGCACGACCTCTACGGCCAGGCGTTCAAGCAGCGCTACGAGCTGTACGAGAAGCAGCACCGGCAGGGCGCCTTCCCGAAGGCCCGCGTCGTCCGCGCGCTCGATCTCTGGCGGCGGGTGCTCAGCGCGACCTTCGAGACCGGGCATCCGTGGATCACCTTCAAGGACCCGTCCAACGTCCGCAGCCCGCAGGATCACGCCGGGGTCGTCCACAACTCGAACCTCTGCACCGAGATCCTGCTGAACACCAGCGAGGAGGAGGTCGCGGTTTGCAACCTCGCCTCCATCAACCTGCTGACGCACATGAAGGATGGCGTGCTGGACGCCGAGATGATCGGGGAGACCGTGAAGGTCGCCATCCGGATGCTCGACAACGTCATCGACATCAACTACTACCCGATCCCGGAGGCGCGCAACAGCAACCTGAAGCACCGGCCGATCGGACTCGGCATCATGGGCTTCCAGGATGCGCTCTGGAAGATGGGCGTCTCCTACGCCTCCGATGAGGCGATGGAGTTCGCGGACCGCTCGATGGAGCTCATCTCCTGGCACGCCCTCTACGCCTCGTCGCAGCTGGCGGCGGAGCGCGGCGCCTATCCCTCCTTCCCGGGTTCGAAGTGGGACCGCGGCCTGCTGCCGATCGACACCATCCAGCTCCTGGCCGAGCAGCGCGGTGAGGCGATCGATGTCGACATGAGCGTCTCGCTCGACTGGACGCCGGTCCGCGAGTCGATCAAGCAGCATGGGATGCGCAACTCCAACACGATGGCGATCGCGCCGACGGCGACGATCTCCAACATCCAGGGGGTGGCGCAGTCGATCGAGCCGATCTTCAGCAACCTCTTCGTGAAGAGCAACCTCTCCGGCGAGTTCACCATCGCCAACTAGGCGCTGGTGGAGGATCTCGACCGCCTGGGCATCTGGGATGCCGACATGCTGGAGGAGATCAAGTACTGGGATGGCTCGATCGCGCTGATCGACCGCATCCCGCTCGAGACCCGCATGTACTACCCGACGGCGTTCGAGGTGGAGCCGGCCTGGCTGATCGAGGCCGCGTCCCGTCGCCAGAAGTGGATCGACATGGGGCAGTCGCTCAACCTCTACATCTCGGAGCCGAGCGGCAAGAAGCTGCACGACATGTATCTCCTGGCCTGGAAGAAGGGCCTGAAGACGACCTACTACCTCCGCTCGCGCGGGGCGACGCAGGCCGAGAAGTCGACCCTGGACGTGAACCGCTTCGGGATCCAGCCGCGCTGGATGAAGTCGCGCAGCGCCAGCAGCCATGTCCAGATCAGCCGGACCAGCACCACGACCACGCCGGGTGCCGGAAGCGCGCCAGCGCCTGCCGCACCGCAGGCGGTCGCCCCCCGGCCGATCACGACGCCAGCGCCCAAGCCGGTAGGTGCAGCACAGGCATCCGCTCCTGCGCCCGCACCGCTGGCGACGGCGGGGACGCCAACCCCGACCCCGGCCACTGCGTCCATCGCCCCCACCACGCCGCAACCACAGCCACAGCCGTTGCCGAGCGCCACGAATCTGCCGGTCTTCAAGCCGACGGCAGCCAACGGACTCTCGGTCGAGGAGGAATTCGGCTGCGAAGCCTGCCAGTAGGCCAGGTTGCCTGATGCTCCCGCGCGGGGCGGACGATCGTGGGATCGTCCGCCCCGGCCGGGCCTCTGCAAGACGCGGAAACCGCATCCGGTGGTCTTCCGCAAGGAGTTGGAGTACCTAGCCATGGTCGATACGCCCACCCGCTCAGCCGCTGTCCTCGGGGTCGAGGTCGCCCCGCGCGAGGCCGTCCGCAGCGCCGACGCCAAGCGCCTGATCAACAACCAGACGGTCGATGTGAACCAGCTGATGCCGCTCAAGTACGAGTGGGCCTGGGAGCACTATCTCAACGGCTGCGCCAACCACTGGATGCCGACCGAAGTGCCGATGGGTGCGGATATCGCCCTCTGGCGCGGCAACACCCTCACCCAGGACGAGCGCCTGGTGATCATGCGCAACCTCGGCTTCTTCGCGACGGCGGAGAGCCTGGTGGCGAACAACCTGACGCTGGCGATCTTCAAGTACGTCACCAACGCCGAATGCCGCCAGTACCTCCTGCGCCAGGCCTTCGAAGAGGCGATCCACACGCACACGTTCCATTACGTGGTGGAGAGCCTGGGCCTCGACGAGAAGGAGGTCTTCGGCATGTATCACGACATCCCGGCCATCCGCGCGAAGGATGAGTTCGAGATGGAGCTGACGGCCGACATCGTCGATCCGGATTTCAGCACGTCGACGCTGGAAGGCACCCAGAAGTTCGTGGAGAACCTGATCGGGTTCTACGTGATCATGGAGGGGATCTTCTTCTACGCGGGCTTCGCGATGATCCTCTCCTTCCATCGCCAGAACAAGATGAAGGGGATCGGCGAGCAGTTCCAGTACATCCTGCGCGACGAGACGATCCACCTCAACTTCGGCGTGGACCTGATCAACGGCATCATCGCGGAGAACCCGGAGATCTGGACCGAGGAGTTCCGGGAGCGGATGCTGGCGAAGATCCGCGAGGCCGTGAAGCTGGAGGAGCAGTACGCGCGGGACTGCCTGCCGAACGGCGTGCTGGGCCTGAATGCGGAGCTGTTCGAGCAGTATGTCCGCCACATCGCGGACCGCCGCCTGGAGCGGATCGGCCTGCCGCGGCAGTACATGGACAAGAACCCGTTCCCGTGGATGAGCGAGACGATCGACCTCGGCAAGGAGAAGAACTTCTTCGAGAGCCGGGTGACGGACTACCAGAAGGGCTCCACCCTCACCTGGGAGTAGCACGCGAAGACTCCCGCACAGCAGAGGGTTGGAATGCTAACTTCCAGCCCTCTGTTTTGGAAACGACAGATCAATGCCTCACATCGCAAGCATTTCTGCACATAATTTCCGGCGCTTTACTAGCCTATCGGTGACCAACATTCCAACCCGAGCAAAGGCTGTAATCCTTGTTGGCCCAAACGGGAGCGGCAAGACTGCGATTTTCGATGCTATTCAGTTATGGTATACGATGACGGCCCAAGTAGGACACTCCAACGATTTCAATTACTACAATAAGGGTTATACAGCGAATGCCAATGGTTATATTCCACCCGCAACTGTCGAGTTTCATGAAGGATATCTTGGAAACGGCCTAAGCATTGACGGCCTAAT
>JBQCJS010000581.1:0-5643 GCA_051952485.1 Thermomicrobiales bacterium
GTCTCGGGTTCGGTTCCGGTCGCAACCGCCTCGGCGAAGGCGTGGAGCGATCCGGAGAACCCTCCCTGCGCCAGCGGTTCCTGCCGCACTACCTGCGGCTCCGCCCTGCAATCGAACGCCTCCCAGGTGAGCTGGTCCTCATGGTCCTGCCCAGCCCAGCCGACCCACGACAGCCGCCCGCAATCGGTCAGGATGCGCCAGTCGCCGTTCCAAGTGGTCTGTGGCCCGACACTCGCCCAACTGCCGCGATAGACCACCGGCAGATCGCCCTGCAACCGGATCAGCGCCGCGAGCGCGACATCGCCCTCGTAGGGACTGTCCAGCACCTTCCAGCTCTCTACCGCGATGGAGGTGGCGTTGCGCCCGGAAATCGCGCGCAGCATGTCCAGGTGGTGGATGGACATGTCCAGCAGCAGCGGATGATCCATCGCGTAGCGGAAGTTGTCCGCCGGCCACATTGCCCGCGAATCCTTCATGAAGGTGATCTCGATCGCGACGGGCGTGCCGTAGTCGCCTCCATCGAGGAGACGGCGCAGCGCCCGCACGGGAGCCTGGTAGCGGTAGTTCTGGCTCACCATCAGGATGCGCCCGCGCTCCGCCGCGAGATCGGCCAGCGCCCGGGCGTCCTCGATGGTCGTGGCGAGCGGCTTCTCGATCAGGACATGCTTCCCGGCCTCCAGCGCGGCGGTCGCCACGGCTCGATGCGTGGCAGGGGGCGTGACGACGAGCACGGCGTCCGCCTCCACGAAGCGGAGCGCCTCGTCCAGTGTGGCGAAGATGTGGGTGGCGGGGATGCCGTCCTCCGCCGCCACGGTGCGCGCCCATTCCGAGGGATCGGCCACAGCGACGAGCTCGATTGCATCGCCATCCGCCGATTCACGCTGCAACAGGGTCAGCCACGTCCGGCCGTGACCGCCGATTCCCGCCTGGATGATCCGCAATGGCATGATGTTCCCTTCTCGTGCGACGCGGCGCTCGGGGAAGGCTCAGGCAGTGGGCAGCGAGAAGCGGAACGTCGTGCCCTGCCCGACCTGGCTCTCCACCACGATGGTGCCGCCGTGTTCCTCCACGATCTGCTTCACGATGGAGAGGCCAAGGCCACTGCCGCCCGCCTTCCGCTTCGAGCGTTCCGCCTGGTAGTAGCGCGTGAAGACATTCGGCAACGTCTCCGGCGGAATGCCGCGCCCGGTGTCCGAGATCGCGATCTCCACGGTCGAACCGCGTTGCACCGCCTGCACGACGATCAGCCCGCCCTCCGGGGTGTGACGGAGCGCATTGTAGAGCAGGTTGTTGATGACCTGGCGCACGCGCGTCGGATCGGCGTAGACCGGTGGGATATCCGGGTTGACCAGCGATTCGACCGTCACCTTCTGCTGCGACCACGCCAGTTCGCGCATCCCCATCACGGCCTCGTTCACCACATCCGGCACGGCCATCGCCGTGCGGTCGAGGCGCAGGCTGTGTTCCTCCAGCTTCGCGAGGGTGAAGAGGTCGTCGATCAGGTGCGTCAGCATCCGGGTCTCGTGTTGGATCACATCGACGGAGAAGCCATCGACCGGCCGCCCGAGGTCACGCGCCTCCACCATGCGTTCGATGGTCCCCTGGATGATGGAGACCGGGGTTCGCAGGTCGTGCGAGACATTCGAGATGAAGGCCCGCCGCGACCGGTCACTGGCGGCGATGCGCTCGCCCATCTCGTTGAATCGCTCGCCGAGGCGGCCGATCTCGTCCCGCCGCCGGACCGTGACGCGGGTATCCAGATTGCCTTCCGCCAGGGCATCGGCGGCTCCGGCCAACCGGTCCAGGCGGCGAGAGATCGAACGCGCCCGCCAGACACCGAAGGGGATCGCCACCAGCAGGGCAGGGATGGAGAACAGCCAGAGCTGCTTCGCGTTCTCCAGCGCGTATTCGCGGACAAATGCGCCACGCGCCGGGCCAAGCAGGGAGGGAAGCGTCGGCCCTTCGAGCATGAAGACCCCGTGCATGGCGCCGTCGTCGCCGATGACGGGATAGGCGGCGACGCTGCGGCCATCGATCGCGGTCGCCTCGTAGAGACTCCCGTCGGGACCGACCGTCCCGTCCAGGGCGATGATCTCGCGGGCCATCGGGCCGAACTCGCCACGATCGACCTCGCCGATCGCCGTGCCCTCGGGCGCGAAGGCCGGGTCCGACGAGGCGACGATCACCCCGTCCCGGTTCACCAGCACGACATGCGAGACCTCCGCCGCACCGGAGAACCGCGTGCCGGCGGCCTCGAACCCTGGCACGTCTCCCGCCACGATCTGGCGCACCTGCGCATCCACCGCCGCCTTCGCCCCGGCATCCCCGTCCAGCGTCGCGATCAGGCGATCGGGACCGATCCACATCGCGTAGGCGCGGCTGCTCTCGCCGATGAACGGATTGAGCAACGCCTGTTCGTACTGGAAGATCTCGGCGGCCGGCTGCCAGAAGATCGTGACGATGATCGTGGCCTGGATCAGGGCGATCGCCAGCAGCACCGCCGCCACGTAGCTGACGACAAGCTGG
Organism: Thermomicrobiales bacterium; assembly: GCA_051952485.1. Taxonomy (GTDB): domain Bacteria; phylum Chloroflexota; class Chloroflexia; order Thermomicrobiales; family UBA6265; genus JASGDN01. Next base: position 2,527 of record JBQCJS010000581.1, read on the forward strand.
ATGGCGGTCCGCTGGCGGAAGAGGCGGACCGGCGTGCAGATCGCGTACCAGGTGGCATGCAGCCACCGTCGCCAGCGCGACTGCGCGGCACCGTCGCCATCTGGCGCCGGACCGTCGGTGGGCGTGGATCCCGTCGCCGTCACGGTCACTGCTCGGGAACGGCCGGCGCCGGCCCCTGGGCGCTGTCTCGCTCGTACTTGTAGCCCACACCCCACAGGGTCACGATCCGGTCGGCCGCGCCGCCGGTGCGTCCCAGCTTGCGGCGCAACCGCTGGATATGGGTGTCCACCGTGCGCTCGAATCCGGAAAAGGAATCGCCCCACAACCGGTCCAGTAGGTAGTTGCGGCTGAAGACGCGGCCCGGATGCGACGCCAGGAGGTAGAGCAGGTCGAACTCCTTGGCGGTGAGCATCACTTCCTCACCGTGGACGATCACCTCGCGTCCCAGCGGATCGATGCGCAGCCCCTCGTGCTCGATCGGGGCATCGGTGGGTTCCTGGGTCTGCGATTCGACCCGCATCATCTCCACCCGGCGGAGGATGGCGGAGACGCGGGCCTGCAGCTCGCGGAGGGCGACCGGCTTCGTCAGGTAATCGTCCGCACCGAGTTCCAGCCCGAGGACCTTGTCCAGCTCGGTCCCCTTGGCGGTGAGCATGACGATGGGGACGATCCGCTCCTGGCGGATCTTGCGGCAGATGGTGAGACCATCGACGTGCGGCAGCATGAGGTCGAGGATGATGAGGTCCGGCACGACGATGCCGGGGCCGGTCAGCCGATCGAGCGCCTGGCGGCCATCCGGGATGATGTCGGTCAGGTGGCCGTCATCGCGCAGGGCCTGCGCAATGAGCTGCGCCAGTTCGCGCTCGTCTTCCACGATGACGATGTGCGCCATGTCGTCCCCCGATCGATTCCGCGTGCTGGCTAGAACGTCGTCGTCGTGGCCCAGCGGGTGCCGCTGGTATCGATCCAGCGGCCCTGGGTGCTGGACTTGATGACGCCGTCGAGGATCTCCTGGACCTTCTCCCCATCGCTGAACGACGGGGAGACCTCGGCGCCGTCGCCCTGGCGCATGGCGCGCGCCCAGTCCTCCATCAGCATGATGGTGGGCCGGGTGAGGTAGTGGCCGAATTCCGGCAGCTTCAGCTTCAGGCGTTCCGGGACCTGGATCTCGCGGAGGCTGACATCGCCCTTGCGCGCGCCGTAGAGCTGGCCATCCCCCTGCACGATGAGGATGCCCTCGGAGCCGGAGATCGTCGTCTCCTCCCCGGCGTCGGTCGGCGCGGTGGCGGAGTAGTGCACGGTGCCGATGGCGCCGGAGGCGAACTTCAGGATGAAGGCAAAGTTGTCATCGGCATCGACGCGGGCCATGTTCGCCGAATCGGGCAGCCGCCGGTGGGTGACGGCGGTCGCGGTCGTGCCGGTGACGCCGTGGATGTCACCCAGCCACCAGCGCAGGGTATCGATGTGATGCGATCCGGAGGCGCCGAGCATGCCGCCGGCCTTGTCCTGCTCCATCAGCCAGCCGAAGGGGCGGTCGTTCGGATCGGAGAGGCTGGACCGGTAGACGATGACGGAGGCGGAATGCACGTCACCGACGTAGCCCTCCTCGATCAGCTCCTTCACGCGGCGACGGACCGGCAGGTAGCGGAACTCGTGGTTCACCATCGCCACCACGTTCGCGATCTGGGCGAGACGCACGAGGTCGCGGGTCTCGGCCAGGCTGCGGGCGAGCGGCTTCTCGCAGAGGATGTGCTTGCCCGCCTCCAGGGCGGCGATCGCCATCTGGTGATGCAGGTAGGGCGGCGTCGCGATCACCACCGCGTCTATATCCGGGTGACTGACGATGTCGCGCCAGTCGTCGGACGCGATCTCGATGGCGTGACGCTGGGCGACGGCCCGCGCCCGCTCGATGCGGCGGGAGCAGACGGCAGCGACATCGGTATCCTCGACGTACTTCAGCGCCGGGATGTGGACGGCCGCGCCGAACCCGGTGCCGATCACCGCGACGCGGATGGGTCCCTTGTGGGTGACGGCGCGGGAGGGGCGGGCGTCGCGCTCGAACGGGCGGTAGGGCAAGGGGTCCATCAGGGGCGCAATCTCCCGGAGCAATGGGTGGCGAGGGCGACGCAGGGAGGCAGCAACGGGGACGCCTGGCGGCATCCGGCGGGGTCCATCGCGCGTCCAGCGGGCACCGTGGCGGGAAGACAGCCGGCGCCGGGACGGGCGAGATCACCCCGAATCTTCGGTTGCTCATCCTACCACAGCGGGCTTTCAGCCTCGGCGCCGGGAAGTCACCGCTTCCGCCGCCGCATGATGGCCTCGGCCATAATGACGACGTCATATCGGGCGGATGCCCGCCACCACGTTCCGAAAGGCACTTCCATGAAGCTGTATACCGCCCGCGGCGACCGGGGACAGACCGACCTCCTCGGCGAGCGCGTCGGCAAGGACGATCCGCGCATCGACCTGCTGGGCGAGCTGGACGAGACGACCTCGGCCATCGGCCTCGGTCGCGCCCACGCGCAGGAATCCCGCACCCGGGAGGCGCTGCTCACCGTCCAGCGTGACCTCTACCAGGTCATGGCGGAACTCGCCTTCACCGACGCGACGCGCCCGGACGCCTTGCGGCTCCCGGCGGAACGTGTCGCCTGGCTGGAGGACCAGACCGACGCCATCGCCGCGACGGTGACGCTTCCCCGCGAGTTCGTCGTGCCCGGGGACACCGTATCCGGCGCTGCGCTCGATGTGGCGCGGACGGTCGCCCGGCGGGCCGAGCGGGTGGCGGTCCACCTCGACGGGCAGGGCCAGATCCCGAACCCGGAGATCCTGCGCTACCTGAACCGCCTCTCCTCCCTGCTCTTCATCCTCGCCCGCGCGGAGGACATCGCGATCACCGGCGGCCCGACCCTAGCCAAGCGCGAGGATCGCGGGTAGGCTTTCCCCGGTTTTCGCGGTGCTTTCGGGACATTTCGGCCCCTCACGCTCATCGACACGGAGAACGGACGACCTCATGCGGATGGCGCACCTTTTCGGACGGACCCTGCGGCAGGCGCCGGCAGACGCGGAGCTGATCAGTCATCAGCTCATGGTGCGCGCGGGCATGATCCGCCCCCTCGG
>JBQCJS010000582.1:0-4382 GCA_051952485.1 Thermomicrobiales bacterium
AAGGGAGAAGCGACCGGCGATGCTCCCGGCGTCGCGTCTGGTGACGCTTCCTGTGACGCTTCCGGGGTCTGCGCGAAGGCGGGGGCGATCAGGCTGGCGGAGAGCGCGAGGGTCAGCATCATCAGCGCGGCGGCACGGAGCAGGAATCGGGGCATGGGGGACCTTTCTGCGAGACGGCGTGTCCAGGCAATGGTGCCGTATCCGCATCGCCTGCGCCATCTTCATTCGCTGCAAGGCAACGGGGAGAGCGCCGGTTGGGCGCTCTCCCCGTCGCAGCAGGTTTCGGTCGGGATGGAGCCTACGCGCCGACGAAGAGCGGTTCGATCGAGAAGCCCTTGATCAGTCCGCTGCCGGTATCGACGGAGACGCCGGTCTGGAACTCGCTGCCGTTCCCGGCCTGGAGGACGAAGCCGCTGGTGGAGGGCGGGTAGTCCATCGTCATGATGATCAGGTTGTCCTTCACCGAGACCGGCGCGTTCGCGCGGACCAGTTCGATCTGCTCGATGACCGTGCTGGCCGGGGTGGAGGCCAGGAACTCGGTGGTGAAGCGCGCTTCGATGTCGGCCTCGGTCACCGGGGCCGTCCCGTTCACGGTGTCCAGCAGCCACTGGATCTGCTCGCCCAGCGCGCCCTGCGGCAGCACGAGGCCGGATTCCGGCGAGGCGGCTGGCGACGCGGCTGGTGTTGCTTCCGGGGAGGCGACCGGGGACGCCGCTGGGACGACCGGGTTCTCGAAGAAGATGCCGTTGATGAGCCCGGACGTCCGATCCACCGAGAGCGTGACCGGAATCTCGATGCCGTCCTTGCCGACCAGCACGAAGCGGCCGTTGGTGGCCGGCAGGTCGCGCGTGGTGAGGATGGACCCCGGCTTCACCGTGACCGGGACCAGCTGCGCGGCGATCTGGGCGAGGATGCCCTGCATCTCCTCGGCAGAGACCTGGGCCAGGACCTCCGGCGCGAAGATGGTGGTGAGGTCGATCGTCGCGGCCTCCTCGGGCGCCATGTTCAGGTAATCGACCAGCCACTGGATCTGCGTGCCGAGCGGACCATCCGGCAGGCCGTCGATGGTGGTGGACGTGGAGGGGGTGGCGGATGTGCCCTGGGCGGCGGACCACTGCGGCGCGGCGAACCCGAAGATGGTGAGGGTGGCGAGCAGGATGGCGAATCCGGCCCGGAGGGGAGAACGTCGTCGCATGGGGTCGTCCTTTCGGCGGGTAGAGCGCGGGACAGGACCGGCGTCCTTGTCCCTATCATACGAAACGAATGGGAGAATCGCTCCGTTCCGGATGCGCGGACCATCCCCCGGATCAATCGCGAGGTCCGGGAAAGAAGGCGGTGAGGAATTCGGCCCGCGTCTGCACCATCACGTATTCGTCTCCGGTGTTCTCCGGGTGGTTCTCATCCACCACGGCAACCGTCTTCAGCCAGCGGAACCCCGCCCGCTCGTAGGTCTTCACGGCCCGGAGGTTGCCCGGTTCCGGCGCGATGACGGCGGCCCGGGCGTCCATGGCGCCGAAGACGATCTCGCGGTGGAAGGCGACCAGCACCGGCGTCCCCCAACCCCGGTTGCGGAAGGCGGGGTCGCCGATGAAGAGGTCGGTGCCGGTGGTCCCGGTGTCGAAGGGAGCGGGCAGGGCGAGCTGGCGGGCGTAGTCCGGCTCGTCGGCCAGCCAGTAGCACTGGATGTAGCCAGCATCCTGGCCGTCGATGCGGATGATGAAACCGCGCGTGGTGTCCGTGCCGCCGATGATGGCGGCGTAGCGGGCCTGGAGGTTGACGAGGGTCAGCTCTCCCTCGCCATACCAGGGCGAGACATCGGGATCGGCCAGCCAGCCCAGCATCTGGCGGGGGTCGTCGTCCGCCAGTGGGCGGAAGGCGATCCGCGCGAGGGCTTGCGCGAGGACGGGCGCGCGCCGGGAGGGATCGGGCGTGAGGTCGGGTTCCGTCATGGGCGGCTCCTGCTCCGGGGCTGGGTTCGCGGTAGGATGCGGCGAGCAGATCCCTGTGTCGCGATTGGGATGCCAGGGCGTTCCGGCTGCCATTGCCGCACGAGATGCCGCCTTCAAAGGAATCGCCCCATCATGATCGCATCCGCTCCCACGGTGTCCACCGCGTCCACCGCGTTTCCTGCCACCAGCCTCCGGGTCCACCACCTGGACAAGCGGTATGGGGAAACGCGCGCGCTGGACGATGTCTCGCTGGAGGTCGCCCGGGGCGAGTTCGTGACGGTGCTCGGGCCATCCGGCTGCGGGAAGACGACCCTCCTGCGGGCGATTGCCGGGTTCGTGATGCCGGACGCCGGCGAGATTGCGATCGACGGCGTGACGATGACGGGCGTGCCGCCGTACCGCCGACCGACCGCGATGGTCTTCCAGAGTTACGCGCTCTTCCCGCACCTGACGGTTGCGGAGAACGTCGCCTTCGGGCTGCAGGAGCGCCCGCGCCCGGAGCGGCTGCCGAAGGCGGTCATCGCCGAGCGCGTGGAGGCGGCGCTGGCACTGGTCGAGCTGGGCGGGTTCGGGGGACGGCGGATCGCGCAGCTGTCCGGCGGCCAGCAGCAACGGGTGGCGTTGGCGCGGTCGCTGGTGCTGGAGCCGACGGTCCTCCTGCTGGACGAACCGCTGGGCGCGCTCGATGTCCTGTTGCGACGGCAGATGCAGGGGATGTTGAAGCACCTGCAGCGACAGACCGGCATCACCTTCCTTGCCGTCACCCACGACCAGGAGGAGGCGCTGACGATGTCCGACCGGATCGTGGTGATGCACGGGGGCCGGATCGCGCAGCAGGGCACGCCGCGGGAGGTCTTCATGCGGCCGCGCTCGCGGTTCGTCGCCGAGTTCCTGGGGGATGGGCGGCGGAACCTCCTGCCGATGACGCGCCCGCCCGATGGGCGGACCCTCGTCGCCGGGGTGGCGGTCGATAGGGGTGTCCTGCCGGTTGGCGAAGGCGATGGCGCTGCGTGGGCGATGCTCCCGCCGTCGCGCCTGCGGCTCGTTCCCCTGGGGGCGCCGATCCCCGCCGCGGCCTGCCAGTGGGAGGCGCGCATCGCCGACGTCACCTTCCGGGGGGCGACGATCTCCGCCGAGACGACGGCCCCGGACGGCACCCGCGCGATCGCCGACCTCGATGCGGACGTGGCAGCGGGGGCGATGCGTGCCGGAGATCTCGTCGTCGCGTGGTTCGATCCTGCCGACCTCACCGTCATCGCCGATCCTGAACCCGAAGGAATATCCACCCCATGACGAACGCTTCAGATCCCAGCCCGGAAGCCCGGCTCTTCGCGCTGCTCGGTGAGCAGGGCGCGATCACCCTCGGGACGGCGGAATCCTGCACGGGCGGGAATGTGGCCCACCACATCACGCGGATTGCCGGAAGTTCTGCCTACTTCCTGGGCGGGATCGTCTCCTACGCCAACGCGGTGAAACACGGCGTGCTGGGCGTGCCGGAGGACGTGTTGCGCAACCCCGGCGCCGTGAGCGAGCCCTGCGCCCGGGCGATGGCGGAGGGTGCGCGCCGGGTGCTGGGGACGACCCTGGCGGTCGCGACCACCGGGATCGCGGGTCCGGGAGGGGCGACGGCGTTCAAGCCGGTGGGGCTGGTCTACATCGCCATTGCCGCCGAGGGCGCGGAGACGCGGGTGGAGGAACACCGCTTTCCGGGCGACCGGGCGGCGGTGATCGCCGCGAGCACGACCCGGGCGCTGGAGTTGCTGGTCGAGGCGGCCGAACGCCTGCTGGCCGCCGACGGGATGGTGAGCCGCGCCTGACCGCCGCCTCTCCCAAGCGGATGACGGCAGGGTATGCGGGCCGCGTGCGCGATCGCGCCTGACGCTCCTATGTCATCCCGAGCGTAGCAGACCATACACCACGAGGGCATTGGCGGGGCAGCGGAGTCGAGGGATCGGGTTGCACGCAGGGCGTCTCCCATACAGGACGATCCCATGTCATGGCGAGCGAAGCGATGGGCCGCGACGTTCACACATCGTGCACCGTCTCGCTTGAGGTGGCGTACCGGTCGCTCCCGACAAACTCCCGCTGCAAGTGGACTGTCTCGCCCAAGGTGTCCTCTGCCGGCTTGGCGGGCCGGCATGCAGTCGGCCTCCACAAACGACCGGGGTGGTGGGCGTCTCGGTCGAACCACTTCGTAGGGCGAACCCTCGGACCACTGGTTCGCCGCCCACCTGTGGACCGCCACGCCGGCCCGTTACGTCATTTGCATGCAAATCCTCGTGCATGCCACTCGGTCCCTCGACTCCACTTCGCCGTGAACGCAACGATGCCTGGTCCGCCGTTCCGCTCGGGATGACACATTGGTTGGTGAATGGCAGAGATGCACCGGTTCGCATGGGACGGTAAAGCGGTTGGTGCGGTGTGGGAGGCGGC